>JAFGFE010000018.1 GCA_016931225.1 Candidatus Zymogenaceae bacterium | reverse complement strand
GTCAGCGTCGTCTTCCCGTGGTCTATGTGACCAATCGTCCCCACGTTTACGTGCGGCTTGGTCCGCTCAAACTTTTTCTTGGCCATAAAACAAATCCTCCACGATAAGATCCGAAGCGATCATAAAATGTCTCTATGTCGAATATTGCATGGAGCCCACGACCGGACTTGAACCGGTGACCTCTTCCTTACCAAGGAAGTGCTACTACCTTCTGAGCTACGTGGGCCCTGAGTTGCCCGCATCCCAGGAAAAACCATGGAGCGGGAAACGGGATTCGAACCCGCGACCCTCAGCTTGGAAGGCTGATGCTCTAGCCAGCTGAGCTATTCCCGCATATAATTATAATCACGATGGTGGAGGGGGGAGGATTCGAACCTCCGAAGGCTGAGCCGTCAGATTTACAGTCTGATCCCTTTGGCCACTCGGGAACCCCTCCACGTATTGTATTCCGATTCAATTGGCGAAGCGCCGTATCGTATATCGAGAAAAATGAGCTGGCGATGGGACTCGAACCCGCAACCTGCTGATTACAAATCAGCTGCTCTACCGATTGAGCTACGCCAGCATACATCTATTCAAATCTAAACCTTATTAGAATAAAAGAACCGCATAAAAATGTCAAGTTTTTTTTGGGAAGAAAACACATTTAAAAGGATTGAACATCTCTTTCTCATGCCCTATACTGCGCCGTACCATTGAAAACAGGGAAAACCGATGTCTCACATCAGGCCGTATGTTCCACGAGACAGAGATGACGTCTTCGGTATCTGTCACAAAACCGGTTTTTTCGGAGAAGACGCATCATTTTATTTCAAGGACGCCGTTCTCTTCGGCACGATATTCGTGTCGTACTACATCGACAATGAACCCGAGAACGCCTTCGTCGCCGTGGATGACGATCACGCCGTCGGATACATCGTGGGAACCGACGACACCCTCTCGCAAAAGGAATCCTTCGACCGAGCGGTCATGCCAGATATCATCCGAAGACTCTTTTCATCGACCATCTTTCGTCATCCGAAGGACGCATTGTTTCTCCTGGGGCTCAGGGGCTACGAACACTTCGAAGAGGAGCTCTATGTCGAAAATCTCCTCGATGACTATCCCGCCCACCTGCATATCAACCTGCTGGCCGGCTACCAACGCAAAGGTCTGGGGGAGCGGCTGATGCTCGCCTTCGAAGACCGGATGAAGCAAAAACGGGTTCCCGGCATACACCTGGTCACATCCACCCTGAACACCAAAGCCGTCCCGTTTTACGACAAGATGGGATACCGCCTCATCAAGAAGCTTCCCAATTTTCTCTGGGACAAGAAATCCCCGCCGGGCACGCAGTCGCTGGTATACGCCAAGACGCTGTAACGTGCTTCATACAGGCGGGAACATGCACCGATCGTTGGGATGTGATCGGTGCATCCCTCACGCCACCTCCAGCTCGTCCGCCACCCGGCGGGCCGCCTCCCGGGGATCGGCCGCCCCCGTTATGGGCCTCCCGATGACCAGGTAATCGGAGCCCGCGGCCACGGCCTCCTTCGGGGTCATGATACGCTTCTGGTCCTGGGCCTCGGCCCACGACGGCCGGATCCCGGGGGTCACCAGAACGAATTCCTTCCCCATCAGACGGCGGAGATCCTTCACCTCCCGGGGGGAACAGACAACCCCGTCAAGCCCCGCATCCTTCGCACGAAGAGCCAGCTCCGGTACGGCGTCGGTAACTCCTTGGGAAAAACCGGTCTCCTTCCACCCGGCCTCGTCATACGAGGTCAGCACCGTCACACCCAACAAAATCGGCGGCGAGGCCGTCTCCCGGGTGGCCCGGACCGCACCCTCCATCATCGCCCGCCCCCCGAGGATATGCATGTTGAGCATATCGACGGACAGCGAAACGGCACTTTTCACCGCCCCAGCCACGGTATTGGGGATATCGTAGTACTTGAGATCAAGAAACACCCGGCATCCGGCATCTGTCACCATTCGCACCGCGTCGGGACCCGCGGCGGTGAAGAGTTCGTTGCCGATCTTGAAATACCCGATCTCCTCCGACAGGGCATCGATCATCCTTCGCGCCTCGTCGAGGGAGCCCACATCCAGAGGAACGATAATGCGATCCCGGGCGTTCATGTCACCCCCCCTGTTCCAAAAGCGAGTCGACGAGCGCCCGGTTTCGAGACGCCCGGGAGCGTTCGGCCCGAATGACGGCCAGAACGGTACCCACCGTCTCATCCAGCTTTCGATTCACCACCAGGTAATCGAAGCGATGCGCTTGTTGTATTTCCATCCGCGCGTTTTCTATCCTGCGCCTGATCACATCGCCGTCGTCGGTCCCCCGGAGGGAAAGCCGCCGGGCCAGCTCTTCCAGGCTGGGAGGGAGGATGAAAATGCCCACCGCCTCGATCTTTTGGCGTATCTGCTCGGCACCCTGAATGTCTATATCCAGGATGACATCCCGGCCCGACTCGATCACATCTGCCACCTCGCCACGGCTTGTGCCGTATTGATTGCCGTGAACCGAGGCGGTCTCCAGGAAATGTCCCTCCCGTTCTAACTCATCGAATCGATCATCGTCGACGAAATAGTAATCCGTCCCCTCAACTTCACCATTCCGTGGGGGCCGGGTGGTGTGTGAGACGCCGATGTACATCTCCGGATGTTCTTGGACCACCCGGCGCGCAATGGTGGTCTTCCCCGCTCCCGACGGCGCCGAAAAAATAAATACTATGCCGTGCTGTTTCATGATATGTCGTATCGTCCGGGTGATGTCTTGAAAAAAAATGTACTGACAGGTAATCTTTGTCAGCGCCCGGGACTTCCGTCTCCCTTTGTCGGATGGGCCGCCAGCCGCTGAGCGATGGTATCGGTCTGTATCGCCGAGAGGATCACATGGTGGGAATCGGTGATGATAATCGATCGTGTTTTCCGTCCGTGTGTCACATCGATGATCCTCCCCGATTGCTTCGCTTCCTCCCTGAGCCGTTTCATGGGGGAGGAATCCGGATTGACAATGGCGATAACCCGATGGACCATCACCAAATTGCCGAATCCGAGGTTGAGAAGGCGATAATCGTCAGATGCCATGGTCTCACTTTCCTTTTCAAACGGGGGCGGGGCTACTCCACGTTCTGCGCCTGCTCCCGCATCTTCTCAAGCTCCACCTTTACGTCCACCACCAGTTTGGAGATGTCGGTGTCCTGGTTCTTGCTCCCGATGGTATTGATCTCCCGTCCCAGCTCCTGGAGGATGAATTCGATCCTCCTCCCCGCGGGGCTCCCCCCGGTGACGGCCTCGATGAGGGCGTCCCTGTGTGCACAGAATCGAACGATCTCCTCGGTGATGTCGCACCGATCGGCGAAAATCGCCACCTCCTGCTCCAGTCGACCCGGATCCACATCCACCTCGGAAAGCTCTCCAATGCGCCTTTTGAGCCGCTCCCGGTACTGCCCGACGGCCTGGGGCGCCGACGCCTCGATTTTTTTCATCATCGACTCGATTATTCGGGCGCGCTCCAGAAAATCATTCCTGAGCACCTCCCCCTCCCGGGCGCGGTCCTCCTGAAGGACGGAAATCGCCTCCTCCAGGCTGTGCTCGAAAGATTCCCGACACTGATCTATGTCATGTGCGGTGTCCGATACGACGATGACATCCCGCATCCTGGAGACGGTATCCACGGTCACCTCTCCCGAGAGATTGAATTCCTCCTTGAGCCGCGTCATGACATCGACATACGCCGCCGCGAGGGTCATATTCAGGTGGGGTGCCCCCCGTTCAACCTCGCCGGGAACCTCGGACACAACCACGGAGACCCTCCCGCGATCAAGCATCCGTGTCAGCATTTTCGTGGAGGGAAACTCCCAGGCGTCGATCACCGGAGGGAGTTTTATCCTGGTTTCCAGGAATCGATGATTGAGAGACTTGATTTCGATACGGTACCTGCCGATGGGCGCATCCCACAGGGCGCTGCCGTATCCGGTCATTGAATATAATACTGTCATATGTATGATGATTACCTATATACGGGCGGGTCGCCCGTCCTGTTTTATTTACTTACCGGCGTTTCCCTTCCGTTGTCGGGTCAGGAGGGATTCCTTGGCGTTTATGGCGAAGCGAATGGTCTCCTTCAGCCGATCCGCCGTCACGACGGCGGTCCCCACTTCGCCCACCACCTCTCCGGCGGCGTAATTGGATATAACGGCGGCGTCCTTCATCGAGGCCTTGGCCGCCGCAGCCAGGGTCAGGGCGGATATCACCGTATCGCCGGCGCCGGTCACATCGAACACCTCCCGGGCCGCCGTCGGTATCTGCACGACGGAGCCGTCTTCGCCGAACAGCGTCATTCCCTTCTCGCCGTGGGTGATCAGAACGTATCGGCAGGAGAGCAGTGTCAGAAGCTTCTCTCCGGCGGCGAGAAGCGTCTCGTCGTCCATAATCATGATTCCCGCGGCCTCACCCGCTTCGTGATGATTCGGCGTAACCACGCTGACGTTTTGGTATAATGGAAAATTCACCACCTTCGGATCTACGGACACCACAATGTCCCGGTCCGCCGCCAGCTCCACCAGTCGGTGCACCATCCGCTTGCCGATGAGACCCTTCCCGTAATCGGAAATCACGACGGCGTGTACGTCACCGATGACGGATTCGGCATACTCAAGAATGCCGTCTGTCACCCGTTGCGGGATGGGGTCCTTCGATTCACGGTCGATACGCACCACCTGCTGGTGATGAGCGATGATCCTGGTCTTGATGATGGTGGGTCGGTCGACATCCGTCTGAATGCCGTCGTCATCCACATCTATCATCCTGAGCATGTCTATGAGCTGACCGCCCTTGTCGTCCGCGCCGACCATGCCGGCGACCAGCACCTGCCCTCCCAGGGCCCTGATATTGTGTACCACGTTTGCGGCGCCCCCCAGGCGATGCGTCACCCGGTTGACTTCGACCACGGGGACCGGCGCCTCGGGAGATATCCTGTCGACCTTGCCCCAGATGAATTCATCTATCATCATATCCCCCACCACCAGCACCTTCGCCCGGGAAAAAGCGTCGATTAGGCCGAGGAGCTCATCGGTGGGATACAGGTTCTCTATCTTCACGTGTTACATCTCCCTTGAAAGAATCGATATCTCGAATCGAGATCCGGGGCGGCAGTAGCGGCTCTTCGAGACGGCGTCACTGTGCGGTGCCGATACCCTCCAACCCCCAGTCGTCCGGGCGACCCTTCAGCAGCCACTCGGTAATACGGGCCGATCGTCTCACCTTTTCGACCGCCCGCCTGTTCTTCCCCAGAGTGACACACACAACAGATGCGTTGGCGACCAGGTTGACAATGTTCTTGATGAAAATGCCGAGGATGAAAAGCGCTCGATACATTCGCCCCCGGTGTTTGTCCATGAACAAAAAAAGCGATCGATAGTACTCGATCCTTACCCGCACCGGGTATCGACCGGCGGTTTTTCCCTGCAGGTGAACGATGGTCGCCCCCGGGACCGCTACAACCCGATATCCCGCCCGCTTCATTCGATAGCACCAGTCGGTCTCCTCGATGAAGAAAAAATAATCCTCATCCAGCATGCCGACGTCCTTCACGGCGCTCCCTCGGACAACCATACACGCGCCGATGATGGAATCCACATCGATCACGGCAACGTACCGGTGGAGCTTCCCCGGGTATTTTCTCGGGAAAAGGGCCTTCAGCAGGAACTTCGCCCCGATTTCCGTCATCATGCTCGGGTATGCTGCCACCGAATTCTGGGGGGAGCCGTCCTCGTGAACGAGCGCCCCCCCGGCAACCCCCACATCCATATGCGACCTCATATAGTCACGGATGGCCGCCACCGCCCCGGCGGTCAACCGGGCGTCGGAGTTGAGCAGTACGTAGTATTCACCGGAGGCCCGCCTGAGGGCCGCGTTGTTTGCCCGGGCGAAACCGAGGTTCCGGCCGTTTTCTACAATGATCACCTCCGGGAACGTCTCCCCGATATATTCGACGCTCCCGTCCGTCGAGCCGTTGTCGGAGACGAAGATTTCAAAATCCCCGTCCGTTACGTGACGGTAAATGGACTCGATACAATCTCCGATCAGGGTTCGGTTGTTGTAACAGATGATAACAAAAGAATACACCGGCATGGTTCTCTCACCCACAAAAAGGGCCTCTCATGCCCGGTATGATGAAAAGGCTTCGTATGTGGCTACCAGCCCCTGATCCAGCGGCGTAACGACCCGGTACCCCAGGAGGTCTTTCGCCTTTTTGATGCCTCCCAGAGAGTGCTTTACATCACCCGGCCGGGATGCTTCGTATATCGGGTCATAGTCCCGGTTTACGATCTCTCCCACCTTCTTCGCAAGGCTGTTGAGATCCAGCTGGATACCGGTGGATATATTCACAATCTCTCCCTTGAATGAATCTTTTTCGGCGGCCAAAAGATTCGCGCTTACCGCGTTCGACACATAGGTGAAATCCCTGGTCTGGGTTCCGTCTCCGTAAATGGTCGGCGGCCGATCGTTTATCATGGAGGTGATGAACCTGGGTATTACGGCGGCGTATTCGGATTCGGGATTCTGTCTGGGCCCGAAGACATTAAAATACCTGAGACATATTGTGGAAATTCCGTAGATTTCAGAGAATATCCTGGAATACTGCTCCCCGATCAGTTTTTGCAGGGCGTAGGGCGACTTGGGCATGGGTATCATGTCCTCGATCTTTGGAAGCGTTTCGGTATCCCCGTAAATCGACGAAGAAGATGAAAAGACGAATCGGGAAACACCCGCATCCTTGGCGGCCATGAGCATGTTGAAGGTGCCGTCGACGTTTACTTGGTGTGTCAGCCTCGGCTCCTGTATCGATCTTGGGACCGATGGAACGGCGGCGAGATGGAAGACGGCGGTGATACCCGTTGCGACGCTCCTTGTCACATCCGCATCCCTGATATCCCCCTCAACTAGCTCTATATCGGGCAGGACCTCTTTCAGGTTGTCTCGTTTCCCGCTGGAAAAATTATCGATTACACGCACCCGATCTCCACGATCTACAAGCGCCTTGACTATGTGGGATCCGATAAATCCCGCCCCTCCCGTTACCAGACAGTTCATGTGTGTATTCCCTTAAATGATGTTCCCCGCTCGTCGGACGGAAACTCCCATATCTCCGCAGATTTGTTCTATGTATTCCCCGACATCATCGGGGAGGTTCCTGACCGCGATGATCACCTCGTCGATCCGTCGTTCCTCGATGACCGCTTTCATACACTTCCTGTCTCCCCTCACCTTCACGCCGCTGATCATGCTTCCTCTCTTGGCCGGATCGTCGTCAAGAAAGCACAGCGGCCTCAGGCCCAGATTCCGGTTGTTCAGTATCTCCTGGAGAACGGCGTTGCCGGAATCGCCCGCTCCGAAAATTAAGACACGCCGCAGCTCTTTTCTGGCCCGCTGCTGGGTGAAATATTCCTTAAACCATCGAAGACTGGTCAGGCGGGCCGACACAAGGAACGACACGATAAGGAAATAGACGATCATCACCGACGATGAGTACCCCTGAAAGAACGTGAAGAGGAATAATACGACGGACGATACCACCGTCCCCAGGGCGGCGGCCAGCACCACCAGCAGCACATCGGAGAGGGAGACAAACTCCGGCAGCCTTCGATACAGGCCGAAAAAGTAAAAGGAGACCATCTGGAAAAAGATGAAAATGGGGAGCGATTGGCCGATGCGGAAAGCCGTCTCGGGATCGATATACCACTGCCCGATGATCAGATACGCCAATATATACGCTGCGATGACGTTCAGCGAATCCGCCACGATCTCAAAAAGGCGTCTCCGCCTCTGCGAGATTCGATCGGTGATCGCCCTATCCCTTCCCGGCCGGGCGGCCCGCTGCCTTGCATCCCCTACCTCCGCTCTTCCCAGAAATAATCCCAACAGAAACAGGAAGATGACCATGACGATCAAAAGTACCGCCACCGGGACGAGGTTCACCCCGGGCAGGGCGAAAAGAACCGCGAACAGCCCGAAGACCAGCGAGAAAAAATAAATATAGAGCACCGCTCTCCGCTCGGACATCCCCTGTATCACCATCCGGTGCGAGGTATGATCCCTCCCCCCCTGGTAGAAGGGGCGTCCCGAGATCGTTCGCATGACCGTCACGAACGTGGTGTCCAGGATGGGGACAGCCATCACCAACAGCGGCACCACGAGTACGACAATGACGTTGGACATGTGAGTCATGGTTCCGATGAGGGTGATGACCGCAAGGTAAAAACCGATCAACAGGGCGCCGCAATCCCCCATGAAAATCCGTGCGGGATTGAAATTGTAGCGTAAAAATCCCAAAGCGGCGCCGACCATGACCGCCGCCAGGACCGCCGTTTCATGCCACCCCATCAATAAAGACAGCACCATGATACACAGGGACGTGATGGCCGCGATTCCCGAAGACAGGCCGTCCATATTGTCTATCAGGTTAAATGCGTTGGTGATGGCGATGATCCAGAAGATAGACAGCGGTATCCCGATGAGCGGAGGAAAAAACTCGGAAAAGGCTCCGAAGATCACCACCACACCGGCGGCGGCTACC
The DNA here is from genome assembly GCA_016931225.1 of Candidatus Zymogenaceae bacterium. Lineage (NCBI taxonomy): Bacteria > Deltaproteobacteria > Candidatus Zymogeniales > Candidatus Zymogenaceae > Candidatus Zymogenaceae bacterium. Next base: position 245,166 of record JAFGFE010000018.1, on the reverse strand, counting down.
TGAACGATGATTTTGACCAGCGGGGACACATACTTCCTGTCGTCGATCAACCCCAGGATGAATATCATGGTGCTTCCCAGCAGGAGTCCCCATACCCGTCGATCGTTGAAATCGGACAGGAGTATGAAGAAGACCAGTATGCTCGTGACGATCGCCGTATAAATGGCGATCCCCCCCATCAAGGCAGTTGGTTGGGTATGCCAGCGGTCTCTTGAAATCTCTGCAATCCAGCCGAAGCGGGGGGCAAGGAAGATGACAATTCTGGTTCCCACCCACGAAACCATCAACGCCCCGATGAACGACAAGAGGACGATTGTATAGGTCCCGCTCATTTAACTTCCATAATATGCAATAACGTCCCGGATGATATCGTCTATCCCGTTCTTCGGTGTGTAATCGATCAGTCGCTTGACCTTTTCAAGATCGGGACAGCGTCGATTCATATCTTCAAAACCGGGGCCATATACCTTATCATACGGAATATATTCAATTTCCGATTTACTCTTCGTCACTGCTATGATCTTTTTCGCAAGCTCGTTGATGGTAATTTCCTCGCCGCTGCCGACATTGATGACCTCTCCGGTGGCGTCGTCGGTCTCCATCAGCGTTATAAGAGCGTCGATGACATCGTTCACATGAGTAAAGCTGCGGGATTGAGTGCCGTCGCCAAATACCGGCAGCGACTTTCCCAAAAGAGCGTTTTGCACGAAGGTCGGGATGACCATGCCGTAGCGCCCGGTTTGACGGGGGCCGACGGTATTGAAAAGCCGCACGATGGACACCGGCAGTCCCTTCTCGTCGTAATACGCGAGGGAAAGAAATTCGTCGATGGCCTTCGAACAGGCATACGCCCATCGGCGCTTGCTGGTGGGACCCAGCAGAAAATCATCCCCTTCGCTCAATATCATCTCCCCTTCCTTGATGTTCATCGCCTTCCCGTACACCTCCGAGGTGGACGCGATCATGGTCTTTCGCTTGAAGAGATTTGCGACCTTGAGGACCACCTCCGTTCCCCGAACATTGGTCTGTATCGTCTCCACCGGGTTTTCCATGATGAGCTTTACGCCCACCGCCGCGGCCATATGATAGATGACATCACACTTTCCCGCCAGCTCGTTCATCACCCCCTCATTGAGAACGGAGTCGATGACCACGTGGCATTTGTTATCGTATCGAATCGATTCGATATTCTCGAGACTTCCGGTCGAGAGGTTGTCGATGATATATACCTCATCACCCCGGGAGAGGTGCCGCTGCGCCAGGTGTGAGCCGATAAATCCCGCCCCCCCGGTGACCAATACATTCATATCGTATCCTGGTTTTTTCCTTCTTCTTAAAACGTTTCCCGGTACAACAAGGCCATATCTTTTACGAGGCGGTCCTTATCGTACATCTCACGGGCGTATTCCCGGGCCTTGTCCGATAGTTCCCGTCTCAAATCCTCATCTTCCGCGAGGAGCCCGAGGGCCCGGGCGAGGGCCTGGGAGTCGTTCGGGGGAATCAATACCCCCCGTGACGCGATGAGTACGGAAGCATCCTCTCCCGTCTTTCCCTCTTCCCCCGCCCCCACATTCGCCCCATCTTCACTGATCCCGAACAGGTCCGGAACCCCGCCGACCGCCGTGGATATCACGGGGACACCCGCGGCCATGGCCTCGATCACCGTCACCGGGGTGCCCTCGTTATCGGAGGTGATGACCAGCATATCCAGCCCCCGATAGATTTCCCCCATATCCCGGCGCCAGCCCACAAAACAAACCGCATCGTCTATTTCCAGTTCCCGGGCGTATGCCTCCAGCTCCTCCCGCAATTCCCCGTCCCCCACCACGACAAAGCGGAGCGGGGCCGCTCCGGGTTGCGTGTGATATCGGGAAACACCCTCCAGAAACAATCGATGGTTTTTGATGCCGGTGAGACGCCCGACAATCCCCGCAAGCAGACATCCCTTGTCCGCACCGGCGCTCCTTCGAAAATCCTTTCCATCGTTCGGGGCCGTCAGGACATTGGTGAAATCAAATCCCAGTGGGATGAGTCGAACCTTCCGCTCAGGGGCGACCCGATACGTCCGTACGACATCCTGCTTCTGAAGCGGACTGATAACCACGAGGGCCGTACACATTCTGGCCAGTATCCGCTCTATATATATAAAGACCCGGGTCTTGACCGGGTTGAAATATCCGTAAAAAAAGTGGCCGTGTAACGTGTGAAATATTTTAATCTTCTTTCCGGTAAAAATCAAGACAAACTTTGCCAGAAATCCCGCCCCGCGGCCCAGGGTTCCGGCCTTTCCCAGGTGGGTGTGTATGATATCCGGCTTCTGGGAAAGTATCAGGAAAAGGAGGCGAAAAAACGCCCTGAAATCATCGAACGGGCTGATCTCCCGGCCCAGCCCCGGGATACGAATCGGCGTGATATCGAGGGCCTCGGCATAATAGCTCATGTCTCCCTCGTACTCCCCCACCTCCCCTGCCGCGAGAATAGAATCGAACCGCTGCGGATCCAGATATTTCGTCAGAAGTATGGTGTGGATGGACGGCCCGCCCACATTCAGACGGGTTATGATCCTGAGTACCTTGAGTTTCTTCATTTCCTTCATCTCTCAGTGATTCGCCGCCCACCATTGCAGCAAAAAAATATTCCAGAGCGTAAAAGTGGCGTCAGCCCGACCGTCGGTGTGCCGCTCTAAAAGCCTTTTCACTGCATCATATCGAAACACGCCCAGGTCGTCCACCCCTTTTCTGGTCACCACATCATGGAACATGGGTCCCAGCCGTCCCTTGAACCACTCGCCGATGGGCATCTCAAATCCCTGTTTGGGACGCCCGACGATCATGGGAGGCAATATATCGCGAAAGGCGTCCTGAAGGATCCTTTTCCTCGTCGTGCCGGAAAGCTTGTACGAGCCGGCCAGAGAAAAGGCGAGCTCCACTACCTCGGTGTCCAGAAACGGAACCCGCACCTCCAGTGAATTCTGCATGCTCATCAGGTCCACCTTCACCAGCATGTCGTCGGGGAGGGTCAGGTTGAAGTCGCAGTAGAACATCCGGTTTTTGCGGTCTGACTGGAACGCTTCGTACAGGTGTTCGACCTTCCTCGCCGCCGGATCGTCAAGACCGAACCGATCGATGAGATCACTCGACAGGTACTCCTCACCCCGGGCCTGGGAAAAATTCGTCAGCCACCGGTAGTGACGCACCGCGGGATCGTCATGGTCGCCGGAGACGAACTTCCTCATCTTCCTCACCGCCTCACCGATCCCGCTTCCCTTGCTCGCCGGAAGGCGCGACAACAGGGGGGGGATCACGACCCTGCGGCCCGGTATGAGGCGGTACAATCCCATAAACACCTCCCCGAGATACTTCCAGTACCCGCCGAACACCTCGTCGGCCCCGTCTCCGGACAAGGCCACCGTCACCCGCTCCCTGGTCTTTTTCGAGACCATGAACGTCGGGATGACCGAGCTGTCCCCGAAGGGCTCGTCCAGGGAGTCCAGAACCCGGGGAATGAGATCAAACAGGTCATCGGCGCCGATCCGGTGAATGGTCGGCTCGATATGCGCGCCCCGTTCGATGACGGCCTTGGCATAACCGGTCTCGTCGAACCTTTGCTGATCGGAAAAGCCGATGGAAAAGGTACGGGTCTGAACCCCCATCCCGTCCATCACACAGGTGATGATGGAGGAATCCAGCCCCCCGCTCAAAAAGGCGCCCAGGGGGACGTCTGAAATCAGGCGGCGACGGACGGCCCGCTCCACCCGCTCCCGGAGGGCGGCTGTCGCATCGTCGTAGGAAAGGGCGTCCATCCCCGCGACCCGTTCTTTGAGATCGTAATATCGATAGACCGTCATGCCGCCTGTATCGACCCGGATTGCATGCCCCGGCGGGAGCTTTTTGATGTCTGTGTAGATGGTGAGCGGCGCGGGGATGTAGTTGAGGGAAAGATAATACATCAGTGCCGTCTCGTCCAGACCGCCGTCCGCGACACCTGAGGCGATGATGCCCTTGATCTCCGATGAAAACAAAAACGATTGTCCGTCCCATCGATAGATCAGCGGTTTGATCCCGTACGGATCCCGGGCCAGAAAGAGGCGCTTCTCCCCCTCGTCCCACACGGCTAGGCTGAACATCCCCACCAGGCGATGCACCACCGCCTCTCCCCACTCCCGGTATCCCGTCAGGATCACCTCGGTATCCGAGCGGGAGGAAAAGGTATATCCCAACCCCTTCAGCTCATCTTTGAGTTCGAGAAAATTATAGATCTCGCCGTTGTAGACGATATGATATCTTCCATCGGCGCTCCGCATGGGCTGTGCGCCGCCTTCTGTCAAATCGATGATCGCAAGACGCCGATGCCCCAGACCCACCGACGGCGTCACGCCGGGGGGTGACAGATAGTTCCCATACCCGTCCGGACCCCGGTGGCCGAGGACGTCCCGCATGCGCGTGAGCATGCCCTTATCGACGGGCGCGCCGTCCCGGTTAAAAACACCGACTATTCCGCACATTCTCTCTCATTTCTCAAACAATTCCTGAAAAAGCGAGGCCGCCGATTCGGTCACATCCCCCTCCGGGGATACGTACAGGATATCCTCGCCGCGGATCAATTCGGGAAGCCTCTCACACACACGTCCTGCGATTCCGTCGTCTCCCAGCATATCCCGATATTCGGAAAAAAACAAACGCCGAAGGTCACCACCGATCACCGACGGGGTCGAGAGATGAAGCTGGGTCAGGTTCTTGGCCATCGAGGCTACCGGCACCCGATCGCCGAAGGCCACGGCGTCGAGATCCAGAAGAAACAGCTCCATTTGATCGCCTTCAGGTGACGTCCGAACGGCGATATTCGTGGCCTTCAGATCCCGGTGGTAAATCCCCATTCGGTGCATCGATCCCAAAAGCCGCGCGACGGCCGTTACGCACCGCACAAGAATCTCCCCGTCCGTCTGTATCGAGAGGATGAAACGATCCAGCTCCAGGGCGGCGTGTCTCCTGATGGAGTCGGTCACCAGATAGACGGCCGCAGGGACGCCCAGCTTCTTTCGAACCAACAGCGCGATTGGAGCCGGCACCGAAAATCCCCTTACAAAAAGCCCCCGGGCCGCGCGCCAGGAACGATGGCCCCGGGACATTCTGAAAAACGTCCGCATCCGCTCCCCCACGGACAATCGCTCATACGCTTTGACGCACACCTCTCCGTCTTTTCCCGAAATCAGGATCACCCGGGCCTTGGTGTCGTCCTTGATGACATCGCCGCCGTTCGTCTCGAGACGGCGAACCAGGGAGAGGATGTCATCCAGCGCCCCCTTCGGGTTCCGGCCGCCGTCCGCGAACGCAGCCCTCCTGCCGAAGAGTAGAGTCCCCTTCGTGCGGACGGCGAAATATTCGGTGGAGTTTTTAAAGCATCGCTTCGTGCGGCTTAAAAGCCGACGCCGCTCCCGGGCGGCGACGCGTCTTTCGACATACGCCGCACCGTCGGAAAGTCCCCAGGAAACGTCCGGCCTCCGTTCCAGATAGCGCGTGAGAAAGGACCTGATGACCGCGGGGTCCCCGTCCGGTGTCACGGACTGGAGAAGGTCCGCGATGTTTTCAAGGCCCCGTCTGCCGGACATGGAGCGGGGGTGGGACGCGCGATGCAGGTCGATGACGATCAGGTCACGGACATTTTCCGACGCTGCCAGGAGGTTGCCGACATGGTAATCCCGGTGATAAAATCCCGCATCGTGGAGGGTTGCCGTGATATCCGACAGCCCCTCTGTGAGACCGGAAAGGTCGGCAATCCCCCGTTTTTCGAGAAGCCAGTGCACGGATTCGGCCCCTTCGGCCTCCTCGAAGACGAGGACAGCCCTCTTCCTTCCGCCCCTTTCCATTCCCACGGCACATATCGTCGGCGTCCGGACGCCCCGCAGTGCGAGATATCGCCCCGCCCTGAATTCCCTCATCGCCTTGCAGCCGAGAAACAAAGACTTGATACGCTCGGCCGTTGACATCCCTTTGAAGAGCTTGACGAAAAGCCTTTTTTCTCCCCAAGGAAAAAATCCATGAATCCGCACGTTGTTCTCGACGGTTTCCGTGAGCGCTTCAGGCACGAAAAAATCCACCAGGGCCAGTTTCTCCCAGCCCCGGCGGATATGCCAGTCAAAATGCGCCGATGTGCGCCGTATATACTCGATTCGTTCGATGGCGTGTCCCTACTCTCAGAGAGGCGAGAGCCTCGTTTTCTCGACAATCCGCCCCGTTTCATCCACCGCCGTCACCGAGCATTCGTCATCGGAAACATCCAGCACAAGGAAGTGACGGCAGACCTCGCCGTATTCCATGCTGCCGGACAGCCGGGCGTGGATATTGTCCGGATTTATCTTGTAGGGCCTGCCGCCCCCCGCTCCGCCCGAGACAAACAGAGGGATGCCGCCGTGAGAGCGCCCCCGGACATAGTGATGATCGTGACCGGAAAAGATCGCGGTCACCCCATACCGCTTCAGCATGCCGAAGAGGGTTCGGATACCGTACAACCCCGGGCGCTCCCCCTTGAAACTGATCGGGCCCTTGTGGGCGAACACGAAGAGATATCGAAGCTTTCCCTCTTTCGCCTGTTTCTTCACGTACCGATATAACCGGAGCGCCTGCCAGTAGAAACCGAGTATCCTGGTTGAATCGAAAAACAACAGCACGTCATTGGAGACGGTCCGGGCATAACAAAAAGAATAGCGTCCATTTTTGTTGGGGGTACAGAAATACCGGGAAAAGAGCCCATATTTATCCCGCAGGCCCAGATCGTGATCTCCCACCACCGGGAAGAGGGGAACACGATCGAACAGGTCCCGTCCCATACGGAAGAAGGCGGGCCAGTAGTTTTCGTCGCTCCGGTACACAAAATCGCCCAGAAAAATCATGAAGTCAGGATCGCTCTCCTGAAGCATGGGGACAATATAGCCGAACTCCTCCCGGGGGGCATGGATATCCCCGGCGATCGCCACCCGATAGGTGCTTCTTCTCACCAGCGTTCGAAAGCTCGATTCATGAAGCACCCGATTCCCGGCTTTCACCCGGTACCGATATACGGTCTTCGGGATCAGTCCGGTAATCGTTACCCGGTGCCGTGTGGACGCCGTCTGATCGTCGGAGATAACAATTTTCTCTTCATCATCCGGTGAAATACAAGCAACACTGCCGATACAGGGACGGTCGGTTTCCCAGAGAACGGTCATCGTATCGTCCCCGGGAAGCTGCAGTGAGGGACCAAGTTTGATATGTATATCACTTTGAGAGTGCATGAATATTCTCTGTTACAAATAGGTCTCGAAAACGAATCCCGGTTTCTCCCGCCGTCGGTTTTACTGGTTCCAAATGCGGCCCACGTACCCCGTACCGCCGATTACCTTCATCTCGCCCTTCGAGCGTATCTCCCATATAACGATATCGGAATAAAGACCGCATATATTAAGAGTATAAAATATATCAAAAATATACAGCGTCTGGCAAGCACTTTGCCCGATTTTAACGACGTATTGCAAGAAAACGTCCGCCGCTCATCCCCGCCGGCGACGCCCTTTTGCTCTGCCGATTTCCATTGATGTCAGGATATCATGCATCCCGTGAGGAATCCGCAATATCGGACAGAATTGCAAGATACCGGGGGGCCACAGATCCCAGGGAAAATCGCTCCTCCACACGTCTTCTTCCGGACAGTCCCATTTCCCTTCCCCGGGTCCCCCCACGCCTTTTATCCAGGACCAGCATCTCGACGGCCCGCTCCCATTCATCTAGGTCCGACGCCCACAGCCCCGTTTCCCCCGGCACCACCAGGTCCCGGTTCACCCCCACCGGAGAGACGATCGCCGGCACGCCGGACGCCAGATACTGCACCACCTTGAGGCCGCACTTGCCCCGGGTCCAGTGATCTTCGGAAATCGGCATGACCCCCGCATCGAAGCTCACCAGGTCCCGGGACACGTCCTCGGGCCTCCAGGTTTTTTTTATAACGGTGAGACCCTCCATCTCGAAAAATTCGTCGCAGACGATCTTGAGGGAGACACCGCCGTGTTTCCGGGCCACCCTGGCCACCGCCGGGGCGATTGCCCTGAGATAGGAGAGGTTTCCCCTGGTCCCGATCCAACCGACGATGAAATCCACCCCTTCCCTCCCCGTTGTATCCGCCTGATGGTCCTTGACGTCGTACTCGTCCGTGTCCACCACCGTGGGGATGATATGGATCTTCTCACGAGTCGTCCATTCGGCCGCCCGCTCGGCCAGGTAGGAGTTCCCGGCGATCACGCCGTCGGCGTTTTTCACCATCCGGCGAAACTTCCTCTCCCGTCCGGGAGAACGGGGATTCGTATGCCGGGACGAGCGGTACATGATGGCGTCGTCAAAATCGAAGACGAATTTTCTTGAAAAACACCGTACCAGCATGAGATCGACGTATCCCAGAAGCTTCCGCTGCACGATCACCAGGTCGTACCGGGAAAGCGACCGATACAGTTTCATCCGCTTGAGAGGGTGTCTCGGGATGCGCAAAAGACTCACCGACACCCCCGCCTTCTCGAAGGCCGGAATGAATTCCTTGACCCGAAACCGCCCCTCGAATCCCTTATGCATTAAAAAGGCGAGAGTTTTCATGAGCTTCGTCCCCGAAACATCCCGGTCAGGAGATACCGGTAGGGCCTCGGACGGAAGGGGGTCCAGTCGACCGCCGCGCGAAAGCAGCGTCCCGCCATGTCTCTGTCTCCGAGTTTCAGATACTCCCGGCCGCAGTAAAGCTCCAGGTCGCTCATGCGGCGCGAGAGGCGTCGTCGGGGGATACGATCGGGGTCGTAGTGTTCCATCAATACCTTCTTGGCGGTCCTTCTCAGATCGATCTTATCGTCGCTCATGCGGCTGGGGCTTTTCCTGACCCACGCCAGGGGGTGTTGGAAATGGGCCGTCGGCCGGGCGGCGGCGATCCTGAGCCACAGGTCATAGTCCTCCACCCGGAGATACGACTCATTGAACACCCCCACCGCTTCGAACACATCCCGCCGGACGATTACCGTGGGCGTCGAGACGTAACTCTTCATAAAGAGGCGGGGGAAGAGGTCCCCCTGTATCCAGTACGATCGATCGGGCCGTATTTCACGGATATCTTCCCCTAGGCGCACCGTGTCGGCGGAGGCCATCGCCACCTCCCTGTTCGCCTCCAAAAAAGCCATCTGAATCCTCAGCTTCTCCGGATGCCACAGGTCGTCGTCGTCCAGAAAAGCAACATACTCCCCTCGGGCTGCGGCGATACCGCGATTCCGGGCGGGGGAGGGGCCGTTTTTCTCAACGGAGAGGGGTGTCACGACGTCCTTGAACGCCTCCAGGACGCTTCTTGTTTCGTCCGTGGAGTTGATATCCACCACCAGGATCTCATCGGCCGGAAGGCTTTGGTCGAGCACGCTCTGAATCGCCTCGGTGAGCATCCCGGCCCGGTTGTGGGTGGGGATCACCACCGACACCGACGGGGCGTGAGCCGTATCAGGTACGAGATTCATATCCAGACAATTCCTTGTAGAAAGACAGTATCTCGGTCGCCTGTCGTTTTAGATCGTAGCGCCTGAGCGCCTCCGCCCGGGCGCCCCTTCCCAGCTCCTTCCGAAGCGTTTCATCCTCCGCCAGCCTCCAGAGCGCCCTCTCCAGCTCCTCCGGGGTCTCCCCGACCAGAAACCCCGTCCGACCGTCGATCACCAGCTCGGGGATTATCCCCACATCCAGGGCGACGACCGGCAGCCCCAGGGCCTGGGCCTCCCGGAGGGCCCGGGCGGTGCCGTCGGAGCCGGGCATCGTAAAGACGAACACATCCATGGAAAGGAGGGCCTCCCGATACCCCTCCATCACATATCCGGGCGTGATGATCTTATCCGCAATGCCCAGGGCCTTCGCCGGCTCGTGGACGCTCTCGGTCATCTGGGAGCTCCTGCCCAGAAGCAGCAGGCGGGCGCCCGGGTATTTCTCCGCCAGGGCGGCGAACGCCTCGATGACCATGTCGGCCTTGCGATATTTCTGAAAGCGGGCGACCATCCCGATGACCAGGGCGTCCTCGGGGATGCCGTACGCGGGCCGCATTGATGTGTGCGGCTCATCCGGGTTCCATCGATCCAGCTCCAGGGCTGGATCGACCACACGGATTTTTCCAGGAGAAACATCGAATCTCTCCTCGATCGCCGCCGCCCCCCTGTGGGAAAAGGTGATGATCCCGTCGGTGAACCACCGCAACAGAAAATGGTTTCCGATTCCCTTCTTGATGAAGTTTCTCTTGTGATCCGTACGGACGATGATCGGTGTGCGGCGGGCAAAAAGTCGGGCCAGGCCGGCCAGCGTGTGGTCGTGAGAGGAATGGACGTGTATCACGTCCACCGCTTCCGCGTCGATGTATCGGGCAAGCCTTCTTTTATCCCGGATGAATCCGGGTACGCCGAAGAGGTTGTCCGGCTTGGTCCGGGTGTTGAGGTCCAGCTCCGTGAACACCGAAAGAGGCGAATCGACGGGCACGTTGCGGGACGGATCCGGGCCGATCCCTTTTGCGTAGACCAGGATGCTCTCTGTATCCTCGTGGTCCGCCGGGGGCTTCCTGATCATCAGGGTCACATCTTCTCCCAGGCGGGCCAAGCGGTCGGACAGCGAGAGCACCGGCTCCGACGGTCCGGTCCATTTCCAGTCTGCGAGTATCTGTATAATCTTCATGGGCGTGTAAACGAGGGAGATAGGCCACCGGATGACGCGAGCCCGCCCGGAAACGGACACCGATGATCAACAGTAACGGCGCTTCCCGCCTCCGGGAGTTCTACCAGTAATATTTTTTATACTCTCTGTAGTATGCTGCGGTCTTTCGTATCCCCTCGTCCAGAGGGGTCGTGGAATTGAGAGGAATGAGACTCTTGAGCAGACTGATATCCGCGACATAATCCCCCGGCTCGATGGCCTTTCGCTCCTCATCAAAATTCGCGAACTCATACGATCCGGTCCCGACGGCGGCCACAATGGTTTTCGCAAGATCGATGAAGTTGATGCCCTCGCCGCTCCCCACGTTCAGCGCCCGTCCGTAGGCGCCGTCCGTCAGGGGGATTTTCACCAGCACATCCAACAGGTCGTCGATGTATATAAAATCCCGCAGGATCTTCCCTTGTCCGAACACCTGGATGGCCTCGTCGTCCAGGGCCTTCCTGACAAACCAGTTGAACACCCCGTACTCGTCGGTCATCATCTGGTGACGGGGGCCGTACGTATTGGTAATCCTAAGGGAGACGGTCTTGAGACCGTGCACGTTGTGATACAGGGTGAAAATCTGTTCCGCGGCGTTATTGGTCACGCCATACATCCCCCTTGGGTTTCTCGGATGGTCCTCGTTCACCGGCAGGGGAGTCATGGTGCTGCCGTACTGCCCTCGGGTGCCGGAAAAGAGAACGACAACATCCGGGTTCTCCCACCGGCACGCCTCCAGCAGCACCAGCGCGCCCCGCACGTTGATATCCACATCCAGAAAGGGGTCCCGCATGGAAGCCAGATGGTTGATCTGGCCGGCCAGGTGAAAGATGATGTCTTTATCCTTCACGAGCCTCCGAACGGCCATCTCGTCCCTGACGTCGCACACGTTGACATCCACCTGTTCGATGATGGGATTGATGTTGAATTCATTGGCCCCGTGCCCCGGCAGAAAATTATCGATGATCGTCACACGACAGTTTCGCCTGACCAGTTCGATGGCCAGGTTGCTGCCGATAAATCCGAGGCCCCCGGTAATCAGCACATTTTTTCCGTCAATCCGCTCCATGTCGGCTCCCCGTTCGTCTCAGGCGTTCCGTTGGTTCGAAATTGTATTGATTCTCTCCCGTATGTCAAGGAGTATCTCCACCGAGCTCCCCCCCAGGCGCCACTTACCCCAAAATCGGATAAACTAGAAGCCGTTGACCGCCTCGATGACCCGGTCCGCTTCGTCGTCCGTCAGCTCGGGAAAGAGCGGCAGCGACAACACCCGTTCACACAACCGCTCGGTATGGGGGAGGTGCACGTCCCGGTATTCACTCAACGCCTCCTGGTAATGCAGGGGTGTGGGATAATGAATCAGACTCCCGATTCCCCGCCCCGTGAGGTGCTCCATCAGCCCGTCCCGATCGTCCGTCTCCACACCGAAGACATACAGCACATGCCCGCCGTCCTCCGGAATGTCCGGGAGGACGACCCGGTCGTTTTGCATTCCCTTAAGGTATCTTCGGGCGATAGTGAGGCGCCGTGCATTCCATTCGTCAAGGTGCGCAAGCTTCACCCGGAGAAGCGCCGCCTGCAGCTCGTCCAGCCGGGAGTTGACCCCCGGCATCGGGTGGTGATATTTCTCCGTGGAGCCGTAGTTCCTCAGGTCTTTGATTTTCTTCGCCAGCTCTCCGTCGTTCGTCACCACGGCCCCTGCGTCCCCGAAGGCCCCCAGATTTTTCGTCGGGTAAAAGGAGTAGACCGCGCAATCGCTCTTCATCCCGGGGCCGATCCCACGGGATTTGGCGCCGTGGGCCTGGCAGGCGTCCTCCACGATCCCCGCCCCGACTTGAGCCGCCATGTCTGATATTGCCCGCATGTCCGCCATCCGGCCGTAGAGATGCACCGGGACGATCAGCTTCGTCTCAGCCGTTAGGGCCTGCTCCAAGAGCTCCGGGGCCATCAGCCGGGTGAGCGGATCTATATCCACGAACCTCAGCCGGGCGCCCGCGAGCAGCGGCCCGATGACCGTGGCGAAGAATGTGGCGGAGACCGTTATCACCTCGTCTCCCGGAGAAAGCCCCAGGGCCCGAAAAGCGAGCAGCAGGGCGTCGGTGCCGGAATTGACCCCCACACAGTGAGACACGCCGCAGTACGCCGCGAACTCCTCCTCGAAGGCCTCGAGCTCGCTTCCCAGTATGAAGCGGCCGGATTGAAACACTCTCGCCGCGGCGGCGTCGATATCGCCCTTCAGGACGTGATACTGCCGCTGGAGGTCAAAGAAGGGGACCGGGGATCCGTTTTTCTGTTTGTTTCGCGCGCCCATGGCGTGATGTTCACGACTCCTTCCCATCGGACTGCAGCACCGTGCGCCGCTCCCAGAGCTTCGCGTATTTCGCGAAGAGATAATAAGAGGTGGTCACCGCGATGATCAGCCCCGGCATGCCGTCCAGAAAGCCCCTCTTGAGCAGATAATCCCGGAAAAATCGAAACGGCGGGTTGAAGAGCATCTTGAAAAGGCTGACCTTTTTATCCGCCTCGTCCATGTCCACCGCCTCGATGTCGGAATAGAGGTTGACGGTCCGAATCTGGTCCGCGATGTCCTTATAGTTATAGTGGAGATAGACGTGCTCAAGCTCTTTTACCACGCCATCCACATGCACCTTGGCGTGAAGCCCCCCCTTCCACCCGCCTCTGTCTTTTCTGTAGAGGCGAACCTCGAAGTCCGGATACCAACCGCCGTATCTGATGAGGCGGCCCAGGTAATAGGTCCTGCGGTGGGTGATGTATCCGTCCGCCTTGGGCTCGCCCGTGGCGAAGAGATCCGCGATCTCCCGGGCCAGCTCCGGGCCGACCTCCTCGTCCGCATCGATGAACAACACCCACTTGTTCTTCGTCAGGCCCTGGGCGTGCTGATACTGGTCTCTGAATCCGGGCCAGTCTCGGTGATAGACCCGGTCGGTATATCGTTTGAGGGTCTCGACGGTGCCGTCGGTGCTGCCGGAGTCCACCGCCACAATCTCATCGGCCCAACGAACAACGCTCAAAAGCGCCTTTTCCACCGTTCTGATATTGTCCTTGGTGATCATGTACACCGATATGGGAGGTGGTCCCGCGGTCATGCTGTTTTTTCCTCTTCACCGCGCGCACAACGGGCTATCCGTTATCCGCGATCTCGTGATATATCGCCTCGATCCTGTCGATGTTTCGTGTATCGTCGTATGCGTCCCGGAGGCGCATCGTCGCCTCCAGGGCCCGCTCCCGGGCGGCACGGGGAAAAAACGCCGCCAGCGCCCGGGCCGTCTCCTCCACGTTCCGGGGGTCCGTCAGCACCCGTCCAACTGCCTTTTCCGTAATCGCCCCCGACGCGCCGTTTTTCACCGTGGTGATCACCGGCAATCCTGCAGCGAAGGCCTCCAGCACCACCAGCGAGCAGGAATCATAAAAGGTCGGATGATAATATATATCCGCCGCTGCGTAGAGCGGGGGCATGTCGGGCACGTAATCGAGGAACCGGATCCGGTCACGCACGCCCAGCCGCTTTGCCTCTTTCAGATACTTTTTCGTATCACCACGCCCCACCACGAAGAGCCGAAATGGCCGATCGACGAGATCACTCAGCCGGGGGAGCATCCGCACGGCCGGGAGCACCCCCTTGAGGCGGAAGTTGTTCGCCACCAGGAGGATGACGATCTCATCCTCTCCAACCCCGAGGCGGGATCGCTCCCGCTCCCTCACCTCATCCCGCAGCCGGGGGTGAAAGCGCGCGATATCCACGCCGTTGAACACCACCCGAATCCGCTCCGGATCGACGGTGTGGAACCGGATCATGTCGTCCTTGATCATGCCCGAGATGGCCACAATCGCCCGGACAGTGGGATCCGTATACTGACGCCGCTGGAGGCGCAGGATCAGGTAGTGGCGTATCATCAGGCCCCGCCTGATCTTCCCGAAAAGCCTCCCCCAGAACGACTCCCGGGAGGCGTCGTCCCCCTCTATCCATGACTGCTCCACCCCCGAGTGGGGATTCAGGAGGGTCACGCCGGTGTTATACCCCACGCCGTGGACGACGTCGAAGTTCCCGTCCGCCGCGATGTTCTCCACACCCCGGACAAATCCGAGGAGCCGCATCCACTTGGGGTGCCTGGGGGCGGAGATCGGTATCACCGTAATCCGATCGTCCGGCTCCGGGGCAGTATCCCTGGCCAGGATTGAGACATCATGCCCGCGATCGGCCAGGCCCAGGGCCAGCCCCCGGACGTATCCCTCGGCGCCGCCCTTTGCCGGGTCGTATTTATCTATCACCAGGGCGATTCTGAGACTCACGGTGACCCCCCCGCCGCGTCCGCCCGCCCATCGCCGAGGAGCTCCATCACGGCGTCAGCCGCCATCTGCGGCGTGACTCCGGCGAAACAGGCGCCGTCGGTGCAGGTTCTCTTTCGGCACGGGGCGCAGTCGGTCTCACAATAGACGATTCGATACGGGGTGATCGGATACGGCTCGTTCTCCGTCCGGTCCGTGGGGCCGAAGACGACGACCACCGGCGTCGCCGAAAAGGACGCCACGTGCATGGGGCCGGTATCCCCGCCGATACAGACATCCGCCCGGCGAAACAACTCCGAAAGCCCCGTGAGGGTCAGCATGCGGGAGAGCAGCGCCCCCCCCTCCTTCATGGCGCCGACGACCCGCCTCGCGGTCTCTTCCTCGCCGGGGCCGTAGGTCACCAGCACCTCGCCCCCGGTCTTCCGTACGAGGATATCCGCAGCCAGTGCGAACCGCTCCGCCGGCCACCGCTTGTAGGGCGTTCGGGGGGACGTCCCCGGGTGGACGATGATGCGGGGCCTCCTGCCGGAGAACGCCTCCGCCTCGATCTTGTCCACCTCCCGCTTCTCCTCGTCGGAGCTTTGCAGATACACCACGGGGATGGTGCCATCGTCCGCCTCACCCAAAAAGAAGCGGGCAAGCGCCAGGTTTCGGCGCACCCGGGAAAGCTTTTCCCTGGAAAGCGCCGTCCTGTTGTTGTTGCACAGAAAATTCATCTCCTTCGTGAAGGGCCGCGCATATCCGTATCGCTCGGGAGCTCCCGAAAACAACGAGATGATCCCGCTTTTGAACAGGCCGTGAAAATCCAGCACCGCATCGTATCGCCGGGCGCGTATCCCCTTCATAAATGCGAGAAACTCCTTCACCAATAACGGTAAAAAAAGGGGGTTTTTTGCAAGCTCCTTGATGCGCGGCGGAAAGATGATGACCTCGTCCAGGTCATCCCGATTGGCCAGGGCGCCTGAGGGGCCCTCTTCCGTCACCCAGGCGATATGGGCGCCGGGGAGCCTCTCCCTGATGAGGGAGACGGCGGGAAGGGTGCGAATGACGTCTCCGATGGCGGAAAGACGCACCACCAGTATCCTGGTATCTCCCGTCTTGCTTTTTTCTGGGTCTTTCAGCGTCTTTTCTCTTTGCACCGCGGCCCGCCCGGTGTTAAAATTTCAAAATTATCACACGAAACCATAAATCGCAATAGGAAAAGCATGAAGCAACAATACGAATACACGCGTCCCCCCCGATGTACTGCCGGCACACACGCATTTTTGCACACATCACTCTTCGTTCTGCTGGCGGTTGTCCTTGTCCTGAGCGTCTCCTGCTCCCGGCCCCGTATTATCGCCCTGGGTCTGGACGCGGAAAACGTCGTGGTGTCCGAGTCCCGGGAGGGACCGGCGAAGCGCCCCCCCGAATTTTCCCCAGGGGATGATGTGCATATCCGCTTCGACCTGACCGACTACGTGGTCGATACCGACGGCACCATCTACATTCAGGAAGACCTGGCGATGCTGGATGCGGAGGGGAACGCGGTCCTGGCCCAGCCGGAAATCATCGACACCCGCGCGGTTCCAACAGAAGTCGGCACGCCCATCAACGTGGCGAACGATATCACCCTGTTCGACAACGTCGTACCCGGCCCATACCTGGTGATACTCTTCATACGGGATATGGTCGGTGGAGGAACCGTCTCCATCGAGATACCCATCGAGGTGGTTCCATAAATCATGGATGTCCGCTCGATTCGGATCGGTCACTTCACCACGACCCGCGCCGCAGTCAGCACCCCCACCCGCCGCGCCCCGGAATCGATCAGTACCCGGGCGCACTCCCGTACGGTGGCGCCCGTGGTATAGACGTCGTCCACCAACAGGACCGACGCCCCTTCATACAAGGAGCGTCCACGACGTCCGCCCCCCTCACGCCCGCGCACGGTAAACGCCCCCCGGACGTTTCTCTCCCTTTCCGTGGGGGTCAGATTTACCTGGGGTTCCGTCCAGCGGGTTCGTACAAGCCCCCTCCCGTCCACACGCATCCCCCAGATCTTCCCAAGCCCCCGGGCCAAAAGGAGCGATTGATTGTATCCCCGCTCCCGAAGTCTTCGCCTGTGCAGCGGCACCGGCACGATGATATCGAACTCGTCGGGGGAAAGGCCGGGGTACGATGTGTCCGTCATGAGCCGCACCAGGGTGTCGGCCAGGTGAAAGCGCCGGTGATATTTGAAGAGTTGAATAACCGACAACAGCACATCTCCGTAGGCCCCCAGCGACCGGGCGACATCAAAGGGGGGAGGCGACAAGATGCAGCCGCCGCACAATCGATCCCGATCGTCCGCCGCGAAAAAAGGCCTGCCGCACATCGTGCACAGGGGGGATGTGATCCGGGATATCCTGGCGCGGCAAACACGGCAGAGAGTGTGTTCATGCGTAGATAATGGATCCCGGCAGACGATACATACCGGAGGAAAGATCAGCTCGAACAGCCCCGTACACCATATTCGCTTGGATATTTTGTCCACGGCCCCACCCCCGAATCTCCCGCACATCCCCGGCAAAGGGAGAGATCGGGGCCTTATTTCCCCGATTCCATCAGTGCGCGGACCGGCTCCAGGGCGTAGGGATCACCTTCCTCGATCACCTTCAGCACGGCGCCCCCTCCGGTGAAGAAATAGTATGTGTCGTCCTCGATGCCGTTCCGATACGCATCCGGGAGCACCTTCTTAAACGTGGCGAGAGTATCCCCGCCGCCGAAGAGCTTCATGGCGTCCCGATTCTTGTCGATGAGGTCGTACAGCGCCCTGGACCCGTCGATGAAATGGGGTGCGAATCCCATAACGGCGTTGACGAAGATGGTTTTCGCCCCGCCGATGGCCTCCTTCAGCCCTGGATCTTCAAAGGCTGCCGGGGCCACGTCCAGGAAATAGTGATAGGTACCGCCGCCGTGTATGTCGTCAAGATCGACGGTGCGGTACTTCCCCTCTACCCGCTCGTCCACAACATCCGATTCCGTCACCGCCCGAGGCTCCAGGATCTTCCCCATCTTCTCGTCAAGGGAAATGACCTCTCTCGCCAGGGCCTTCTCGTCGTCAGACACCCCCTCGATCCCCGTATTGTACCGGGCCGCCAGATACGTGTTGTAGATCACCCCTCCGAGTATCAGGGTATCGGCCCGATCGAACAGGGCCCGGACGGGGCCGATCTTCGTATCGTACTTGGCGCCGGCCACCACCGCCACAAAGGGCCGTTTCGGATTGAGGACCGCGTTCAGCCCGATGAGCTCCTTCTGCATCAAAAACCCGGCGTATGAGGGAAGCAGACGCGCCACATCGAAGGTCGAGGCGTGGGGCTGCCACGAGCCGAACGCATCGTTGACATACACATCCGCGAGCGACGCCAAATGCGCCGCAAAGCGCGCCCTCTCTTCCCCTTTTGTTTCCTCCCCGGCGAACCAGCGGGTATTCGGCAGATACACACCGCCCACATCGCCGCGCTTTAGGCGCTCGACGGCGTCCTTCAGGGTGTTTCCGGGGTCGACGATCCCCTCCTCCGTGGCGGGACATTCCGGCACCAGAAATGAGATGTTGAGCTTTGTTTTCAGGTATTCGACGATGGGCGCAACGGACGTCGCATCCGATACGGTGATATTTCCGGTTTTTTTGTCCCGGGGTCTCCCCACGTGAGTCATCAGCACTGGAAGGCCGCCCTGCTCAATGATGTGAGACAGGGTGCCGATGGTTGCTTCTATGCGGAAGGGATCGGCGATGTCCCCCTTTTTTACCACGTTATGGTCCACCCGCACCAACACAACCCTGCCTTTCAGGTCGGCGTTCTGCAAAAGCGGCAGGTCCGGCGAGAGTTTCTGCTCCATGTCGTATATCTCCTTTCATTGTGTACCGCCTCATTATAATGAGCAACGCATCTGTTGGCAAGCAATTGAATGACAATTCCGACGAATGTGTACAAGAAAAAAAACGGCCGCCCGAACGGCGGCCGCAAAAACTCGCAATATTATAAGCGCGGACTACAGATAATCGATGCGGATGGCGGTATTGCTCCGTTTGATGAACAGTACCTTGACGCTCCCGGTTGTGGAATCGAACAGGTATTCTTCCGCCTGGTGATTCTCGGACACATCCACCGGGCTTCCATACTGTCCGGTCAGGTCGCTGGGCGTCAGACCCGAGAGGGGAATGACCCGCACCATCACGACGATATCGTTGATGTAATACACCGCGGCCCCCTTTGTGCCGCAGGGGGCGCATACGCCGTCATAGACCATGATCGTCCCGGAATCCATAGACGGCTCTCCAAGGATCTCGATGACCTCCGTCTTGGTGGACACATTTGGGATGATACCGTTCCATTCCGCCGATGCCACGCCCGGGACAACCCAGGCAATCAAAAGAAGAAAGACGAATACGATCGGTTTCACTCGTCCCGTTATCATGATCGAGCACCTCCATACAAAACAAAACATATCATGACATTCCCTCCCTTCGAAGTACGCCCCTTCGGGCCCTCAGTAATCGAAGGAGAGAAAGTTATAGATCAAGCTCGCCGGCGTCAGGGCGCCCGATTCATCCCGCGCCGGCGGGAGGATGAACACCTGGCTGACGATATCGATGGGCTCCATGTATATGGTCACCTGTTTCCGGCCGCTTTTTTCAAACGAAAAATTCGGGGATATAACCGCCTCGCGAACGCCGAAGAAAAAATCCGTCTCGGCGTAAAACTCCAGTATATCCCCCTCTCCGTTGATGAGCATGATGCTCATTATGATGCGTCCGATGAATCGTTTCCTCTCAACATCGGACGCCGAACGCTTGACGGCGTCGAGATAATCCTGAATTGCGATGAAATGAGGCACAAAGTAGGTCAGATCGAGCGTGTCGGTGTAGACACTGTGGGAAGTCACGCCGAATATGGATGTATCGAGTCCCAGTATCAGGGAAATCTTGTAGGCGTCGAGCCGTTCGTCTTTGTATACCAGAACCCGACCAACGTCGCCGGGGAGTTTCGCCAGATCGTTTTCAAGCCCCTCGAAATTCTCTCGAAAGAGCTCGGCCGTTTCTCCCGGAAAGGCGGAGAAATCAAGCTGAACCTCCAACGCACTCGCCCTGACGGCGATTAGGATGAAAAAGATCAGAAACGACGCTACAATATTTTTTCGAATGAGAATCACCGCAATATGTGACAGGGATCACATAAGTGTTGGTTACGATACCGGGGATGACGGCCGTGTGTCAATAAAAATAGTATTAAATTTTTCTCATTGCTCACGCGTGCAGACGGGGAGGATGTCACCGATTTTTCCTTGACTTTGCCGATTTCTCATATAAGATGCCGTCAAAAAACGAAACGCCTTGTATGAAACGAATTGTTTTTCTTCTCTGCACGCTGATACTCATCCCGTGTCTTCCCCTTACAGGATCGGCACAGGAGCTTGTCCTTTCCGCAGGCCCCATTGACGGGTCTTCCTGGGCGCTGGGCATCAATCTTTCAATATCCCTGGAGGAAAGGACGGGCGATCAGGGCATCACCCTGACCGTGAATCCCTCCGAAGGATACGTCGATAATATCTCTCGTCTCAAACACGAAACCGCTGACCTGGCCCTGGTGGATTCCCTTACGGCATATCTGGGAACTTCGGGAAAAAGCTCCACCAAGCTGAGATCGCTGGGCGTTGTGGGAATGGTCGATGAGCACATTCTGCTCTCCGCCCACCGGGCCCGTGAGGGAACCCTCGCCGACCTGACCGATTCGGTGGTGTTTCTCGGCTCCCCCGGCGATATGGACCGGGAGGGGGCCCAGATGATGCTGTCGACCGCGGACGCCGCCCCCATTGAGGGGGGCGGATACGGATGGGATCCGGAAACCGCCGCGGAGCTGGTCATCGACGGGTCGCTGGACGGGGCCT
The DNA here is from genome assembly GCA_016931225.1 of Candidatus Zymogenaceae bacterium. Classification (NCBI taxonomy): domain Bacteria; class Deltaproteobacteria; order Candidatus Zymogeniales; family Candidatus Zymogenaceae; species Candidatus Zymogenaceae bacterium. Next base: position 224,230 of record JAFGFE010000018.1, on the reverse strand, counting down.
TTCTCCCCGGCATCGCCCCCTACGAGCCGGTGACCCACGTGCGGCGGATCATGGGAGATGACGTCGTCATCATGCCGATCGAGGGGGAGATCGCGGACAAGCTCACGGCGGCATATCCGATATGGCGGCCTGTCATCCTGGCCGCCGGGACGTACCCGGATCAGTCAGAGCCGATCGTTACCGTCGCCCGTCCCGTGTACCTCGTGGCGAGCGCTTCTCTTCCGAAAAAGACCGTCACGGCGCTCCTTGAGGGACTGTACCCGACCGATCCGTATACAACCGAATTCTCGCCCGTGCCGATTCCCCTGTCGGCATGCGCACGATCGAACGTCCTGCCCCTGCACCCGGGGGCCGTGGAATTCTATCGGAGCCGGGGGATCGCCCCGGGCGGCGGGAAATAATGCGACGCCGGGAACGGACCTGTTTGAACGCACACGGGCAATACGGCGGCTTTCTTCCATTCGCCGTGAGCCCGTCTTGTGAGGGCCCATAATGAGGCACATCACCCTTGCCGGCGATCCCGAATCCGCGGGACGCACCCTCGGGGGCATCTACAAGGATACGCTGGAGCGAATCATCTGGGGCGGGACTCTCTCGGGGCTGCCGGGCTTGGGGAATTCCGCGCTCTCCCGAAACATGCTCGGGTATATCCACGCCCGTCTGTCGGATGAATATTCCCACATCGAGGCGCTGGCAGACGGCGCCATTCTGGACGTAACCCGGCTTTCCGACATGTTTTCCCTGGAGCTGGGACGCGCCTTCGGCCCGGTGCCTCCGATCATATCCCTCATGGCGGCCGTTCCCCGGGCCGACGGCGAGCGGACCGACAACGGCACCCCGGCCCTGGGCGTCATCATCGATACCGTACCCGTGCTTTTCCCCATGGCCTCCCTCATCACCCGAAGGCCCGATCGGGGGCATGCGTGGATAGAGCTCGATTTCGTGCCGTTTTCGGGGGCGTTTTTCGGCATCAACGAAAAGGGCCTCGCCCTGGCCCTGGGCCTTAAGCCCACGGAAGGGGACGGGGAGGGGGTGATCCCTCCATCCCTGTCCGTCCGGAGGGCGCTGGCCCGATGCACAAACGTCCGGGATGCTGCGTCTCTTTTGATGGAGGCGCCCCGGGGTGCGTCGGGTTTCGTGAGTCTTGCGGATATGCACACGGCGATGATACTGGAATTCACCCCTAATGCTGCGGAAATCCGAACGCCGAACATTGCGGCTCCGATCATCACCGCCCAGCATTTCCTGGCCCCGGGCATGATGGCGAGGGACATCCCCCATGATGAAACATTCCCGGCCGACGCACCCGCCGCACTTCGCTACAGGCGCATGTATGAATCCAGCGAGAGGCGATTCAACGCCGCCCACACGATCCTTTCCACGACACCCCCCCCCACCGGCTGGGACCTGATGGGCCTCTTCTCCAATGAGGGCTCCGGACTCATCACCAATGGTCCTTACTATCAGACCTTCACGAGCGCCGTCCTAATCCCCCGCAGGGCGTCGATCTTTCTCTCGACACGGGAGGATCCCGGCGCATATACCAGATACGGATTGAACGGCTGAGGCCCGAAAACTGAGTTTTCGGGCCTCACTCTGAAACAAAGCTTGTCGGTCTCGGTGCATCCGCGATGCGAAAGCGGTCATTTCTCCGGAGACGATATTGCGCCGGATGATCCGCCGTTTTTCGACAGCGCCTTGAATTTTTCATCCCACTTGATGCTCCCCGTCATCTGCATCACCACAAACAGGGTGATAATCGAGGCGATGGTGACGATCAGCGCGCTGTATCCCTTGAAGAAAAAGGTATAGGAGAACAGCACCAGGTAGACCAGCTGTAGCACCCCCGCCTGGAGAAACGCGAACCTCCCCCCCACCACCAGCCGCAAATATGAGATGACAAGGAACAGCGACACCACCGATGAGATCGCAAAGGAGAGATGCACGTTGAGGTGATCCACCAGGTATGCGAACAGGAGATGGAACGCGAAAAACGCGCACGCCAGGAAGAAATAGTTCATCGGATGCATCCTGATTTCTTTCAGCGTTGTGATCATAAACAGTATGAAGAAAAAGAACAGGAGCGATACCGGCGCGAAGAACGTGATCCTTCCCACCAGGGGGCCGGGATTGATCTTCTTGGGCATCTCGACGCCGATCTGCTTCCCGGATATCTTCCGGGTGTACTCCCAGGACATCACCATGCCGTCCGTATCTTCACTGACGGTGGTGGGTGAGATGGAGCCGGTCGGATAGTCCACCGCAACAAAATCCGTATTCGCCGTCAGCGAGAAGTTCTTCACCTCGACAATCTCGTCCTCACCGAAACAATAGAACCACTGATCCTGGCCCCTGGACCGGTAGACGACGCGGAAGACGATCGTTTCCCCCGCCGCCGCTTCCACGTCGGTTTCAACGCCGTTTTCCCGCCAGGTGAGCTTTTCCATCTCGTCCTCTCCGAGATAGAAATGGAAATCATCATACTCGGTATTGGTGGCGGGAAACTTGTGAAAAATTTTCATCGTCACGTCGTGCCCGGTGTCGTTGACAATGGAGTACGTACCGTCGAAGCCGACCGTATACGTGCTGTACCATAACAGCCCTTTTTTTCGATAATCGAGGTTGAAATCCACAAAAATGGCGCTCCCCGAAATCGGGAGCCTCCCGTTTACGGTCTTTGTTTCCGTGAAGATCTTCTTGGTCTTCGGATCCGTCCTCTCAACCGCTTCCGGATAGCTGTAGCTGATTATCGGCGCGTACTGGTACTGGACGCTTCCGTAGAGCTCCTCGACCTCGCCATAGAGCCGGTTGCCGTATTCGTCGGTACGGTATTCCACCGTGGCGCCCAGGATCATCCAGGCCACCGATGTGCAGACGAAAATAAATATAAGAGCCGCGATTTTTTTTGCCATTGCTGCCTCCTCGTTTCCTGATTCGTCTTTCAAGACAGTCCGGAGGGTCTCTCTGTTCCGTTTTTTAATAGAAAAAAACCGGACGGCGTATACGCGCCGTCCGGTTCTGTGTCGCCTATAATAACCGTGCCGGAGAAAAACGACTCTTTTGCCGTCCGGCCCGGCCGTCTTCCGGGGTTATACGAATTTACCCCTGGCGGAAATCTCCCAGATCCCCTCCACCATACCATTCCGTACCGGGTAAAAATGATCATGGAGGTTGATGGTGGTGCATCCGTGGGTGGGGACCAGCTCCACCATGTCCCCCACCTTCAGCTTCGTCTTCCCCTCCACATTCAGGTGCCCGTGCTCCTCCGAAAGAGACGCAAGGCTCACGCCGGGAAGCCCCACAGGCGCGGGCATGCCGAATTCGCTGGTGATCGATTTCATGCCGCAATCGATAATCACGTGATCCCCGTGCACGGCGATGACCGTGGATATCAGCGTCACGGCCTGCTCGAACCCCAGGTTCAGGTACCCGTAGGTGGCGTCCATCGTCAGGTACGATCCGGCCTGCACCTCGGTGACGCCGGGGACCTTCGAGGCGATATCAAAGGTGCCGGTGCCGCCGCCGGAGACGATGGGTATCGGAAATCCCGCCCGCTCGAGCTCCGCCTTTACCGCAACCAGCTCCTCCATGCACCCGGTCCCGAGCTTCGCCCGCTCATCCCGATCGAAAGTGAAGATGATGTGGCCCTCGTAGCCCATGATGCCGGCAAGCTCGATGTGCTTCATCCTATCGATTTTTTTCGCCATCTCAATCGCATCCTGTGCCGTGGCCACACCGCAGCGGTGCATCCCTACATCGATCTCGATGAGGACCTTCAACACCGTATTTCTGGACTCCGCGGCGTCGTTGAGGGCGGCAACGTTCTCCAAAGCTTCCACCGCCACCTTCACGTCGCTGATGTTCAAAAGGTCCAGAAGCCGCATGATCTTTTTCGGGCTGACCACCTGGTTGGCGATAAGGATATCGGATATGCCGGCCTTTGCCATCACCTCCGCCTCCCCCACCTTGGCGCAGGTAACGCCGATGGCGCCTGCGGCCACCTGTTTTTGGGCCAGGATCGGGCACTTGTGGGTCTTGATGTGCGGCCTGAGGTCGGCCTCAACGCCGCTGAAATACTCGGACATCACGGCCAGGTTCGCATCCAGCTTGTCCAGATCCAGCACCAGGGCCGGCGTATCGATGTACTCCTTTTTATTTACCACTCTCGCGGTCATTTAGTCCTCCTCGTATCCGGGAATGGTGGAATAGAGTTTTTCTAAATCCATTCCGGATCGTATCATGAAGCGTTTTCTGGCCCAGTAATAGAGCATAATCAAGACGCACCACCCGGCCAGTATGGCGCCGATAATCAGATTCTGCTTATCCAGAAGAATAAGCACGATAAATATCCCCGAGGTCACGACGGCGGCCCAGGAGATGAAGGTGAGCCATCCCCTGGAAATCTTAAACGGTGAGCGTTCGTAATCATCGGGATAGATTTTGGGCAGCTTCATGCAGGCGAACGCGATGGTGATGTTGGTCAGAAGCAGCGCCCCCACGGCGAGAAAGCCGTAGAAATCCTCCCCCAGATTGAACAGCAAGAGCACCATCACCGGAGGGAATACCGCCAGAATCGCCCAGATCGGGGTTTTCTGCTTCTTCGTCACGTGCTGGAACAGAGAGGGCATCATACCGTCCCTGCTCTGCGCGAAAATTTCCCTGGGCATGCCGATGACGCCTGCGTTGATGGAGGTCAGCCCGGCCCCCAGAGCGCCGATGCTCAGAAAGTGCACCGCCCAGGCCGGCAAAAACAGCCACCCCGCCTGGGTTAGGGGCGCACCCAACTCCGCCAGTTCATCGGGATTGTATCCCATCACCTTGTTGAACACCACGCTGATGAGGGCGTATAGAATAAAAATGATTACCGCGGCGATGCCGATGGAGCGGGGAATGTTCTCCTTCGGGTGTCTCATCTCCTCGCCCAGCTCGGCGATGGTGGCGAAACCGATATACGAGAAGTAGCACAGCACCGACGCCAGGGCGATGCTGCTGAATCCGCCTATGAAAAACGGGGCCGGCTCACCGGCGGCACCCTCTGCACCGAAAAGCCCCCAAGCCCCGAAGATCAACAGCGCAATGATCATCTGTCCCACCATGATAATCTGGACAGCTTCCGCGAACACCAGACCGACGGCGTTGACCAGGACGAACGCCCCCACAATCAGGACGGCCGTCAGCGTATCGCTGAGACCGAACGGGAGGTACTCGTTCACGTACTGGGCGAGCCCCACGCCCACGGTGGAGAGCGCCCCGATAATCGCGAGAATGATAAACCACGAGGTAAACAATCCCCAAAATGGACTTATGATGCGGGAGGTGAATACGTACCCGCCGCCGGCCCGGGGGATGGCGCTCCCGAGCTGCGCCACGGTGATGACGTTAAAGAGGGCGGGTATCAGGGCGAAGAGAAACGCAAGCGGCAGGGCCGGTCCGGCCAGGGAGGCCATGTCTCCGATGAGCACGAAGATGGACATCCCGATAACGCACCCCACAGTGATGGCTACCGCGCCGACCAATCCGATGGAACGTGCCAGTTTTGTATCTTCCATAATATATTCCCTTAAAAAAGAAAGGATGAGAGAAATTTTCAAAAAACAAAAGGGGGAAACCCGTTATAATGCAGAATCGAAGAGGAAGCTAAAATACAGTACAATATTTATACCATATCGTCCACCTGTTTTTTTGAAACCAAATCGCCTGCGGCTCATCTGAATATAGTAGAAAATATTATTTGTCAAATGGAGGTGATCGCTGATGAGTTCTTCGGTAATGGAGATTAATGATTCAAACTTTGATCAGGAAGTATTGAAATCCGATAAGCTGACTCTTGTGGATTTTTGGGCGCCCTGGTGCGGACCATGCAGAATAATCTCTCCGGTCATTGATGAGCTGTCCAAAGACTATGACGGCAGAGTGAAGTTCACCAAGATGAATGTGGACGAGAATCCCTCTACCGCCTCGTCGTTCGGCATCAGGGGCATCCCCACCGTGGTGTTCGTAAAGAACGGCGAAGTGGTGGATCAGGTCGTCGGCGCCGTGCCAAAATCCGCGCTTGAAAAAGCCATCAATGCATCGCTCTGATTTCCGCTGTGTAGACGGTTATCCCTGCGTGAGCATACACACATGTCCTCTCTCCCACCGGGAACGCCCCTTCTTATTGTGAGGGGTGTTCCCGGTACATTCTCACAAGCGAGGTGATGCACCCCAGAGACCACACCCGAACCCCGCATACCGTGTTATATCTTCAGTTTCCTGATCTTCTCAATGATATCGGTGGTGGATCGATTGTTGATGAGCCGTGCACGGAACACGGTACCGCCCCAGGATTTCACCTCTTTCGCCCCGATGATGTTCTCTTCATCCCAGTCGGCGCCCTTGACCAATACGTCGGGCCTGACAGCAAGAATCGTCTTCAGGGGGTCGGGCTCGTCAAAAATCACCACATAATCCACCGGCTTCAGCGCCGCCACCATCTGCGCACGCTCGTCCTGGGACACAATGGGTCGCTCATCGCCCTTCTTTAGACTTTTCACGGAACCATCCGAGTTGACACCCACGATCAGGATATCCCCCTGACGGGCCGCCTCTTCGAGATATCGAAGGTGCCCGATATGGAGGATATCGAAGCACCCGTTCGTAAAGACGATACGCCGATGTTCCTTTCTCAACTCATCGGCCACGGAAACAAGCCTTTCCAACGGCAGCACGCGATCGCTCGATGTATTCATAACTACCTCGGCAACACCCCTTTGAGGGGGAATCGATAGATACGCTCGAAGATGTGAAGCGTCCCCTCCCCGAGGGACTGCAGCGTCATCGTCTCCACAATCGGGTCTTTCATCGGGCCGTATACATGAAAGTAGGTGGTGAAGAGATTTCCGTCTTCACCGGTAAGGATATACCCAACCACAGGAATCTTGTTTATCACGAGATCCACGGTCTTGAGAACCTGGAATCCGATGATCATATCCACCTCTTCTCGAACCATATCCATATCACCCACACAGGTGATGCGGATGACCCGACTGTCGATAAAGAGATTTTCCGTGTGGCACACGCCGTCTTCTATGGTGAAGTCGCCGGTGACGATGTCGAAGGGAAACCCCTCGGCGTCGAGCTGTGGAAACCGGAGCCTGAAATAGGTGGAGATGTTCATCACGGATACGATCTTCGAGAGGGCGTTGTATTGCCGGATGGTGCCGTCGGTGATCTCCAGGGAGACGGCGCCGTCAAGGGTTCCCACGATCTCTTCCGGCACAACCGGCGCAGACGTCAGGGAGAACTTGAAAGACCCGGTTCCACTCACGCCGTGCCACAACCCGGTATCTTCCATCAGCGCTCCCATATCAACACCCTCCCCCTCCATGTTCAGATAAAAAATCGCATCACCGACATTCCCAACTCCCGGCACATCCCTGTTGATCATCAACGCGTCACCGGGCGTATCCGATGTCTCGTCGCCCGCGGCACCTTTCCCGTGGTCTCCCTTATCATCTTCCCTTTCATCTTCCGTATCGTTCTCGTCCTCATTATAAGGGTCCGCTTCCTCGGCGACGTATCCGAAATCGCCCCGACACGAGCCGCCGTACGCGCTGCAGGTCAGGTCGTTCAGGATAAAGTACCCCTCCTGGTAAATCAGGGTGGTCTCCACATCCCTCCACAAGAGGCTCGATTCTCCGTTGCCGAAAAGCTCCGCCAGGTCCAGGACCGGGGCGGAGACGTCCATGACCAACAACGGATCCTCGTAGTTCGTCAGCGTGCCGGAGGCGATCAGGTGTGATGTGGGATATCGCATCTCGAATGTGGGGATGTCCATTGTATCGTCGTGGAAGATGATCGATGCGTCGGTGGGCGCAAATATCCCGTTGACGCTCGGAAGCGCCACGGCCCAATCGGCGAAATTGACGTCCCCTTCAATAACGAGCGGCCCCACGTTCGTTCCCATATCACTTGAGATCTCAAGCCTCCCCCACACCGTCCCCTCGCCCTCGGTGTACGACAGAAACGTTATCACATTCACGACTCCGGAGACGAGAATATCCTTCAGGTCCTCATAGGGGATCTCCTCGATATCCACTACAAGCCGATCCATGTAGGGCCGGTCGAACATATCTATCACCATCGTCCCCAGCTCTCTGACGCGATTGGAGGGATCGGCGAATCCCACATTCTTCACCGTCAGGGTGTCTCCATCGAGGGCCACATCGGCCCTCACCCCCCTGAGCACGATGCCGTCAAGGTCCAGGGTCGCATCCCTCACCTGTGCGGACAGCGAAAGACCCATCCCATCCGATCCCTCCGCTTCAGGGGCGATATGGAGGGAACCATCCAGCACCCCCTCCAGAAATAATGCCTGGATGTAATCTCCGACGTCGGGGGAGAATAATCCGTACGGAATCAATCGGAGGTATTTTTGGAGGTCAACCCCCTCAAACCGGCAGTCCAGAACGTCAAGGAAAAGTCCCGGATCATCCGCGTCCACGCTCTCCGTTCGATCAAAAACACAGTCGAGAGACACGTCAAGCTCGTCTGAAGACACATCCACACCCTCAAGAATGATTCCCTCCGTCGTCGATGTCACCAGGGCGTCGATGTGGAGTCTCTCAATATACATCCCGTCCGGATAGGCGCGCCGGTCCTGTGCGGAGATATCCTCAACCTTCAGGCGCCCCTCCATGGCCCAGTCCCGGGAATCGAGATACCTCACATCGACGCTCCCCCCCAGGGTGCCGGAGATGTCGGGATCGCCCGGATTGTCGAACCAGAGGGACAGGGTATTGAGATCCATCTCCCGGAGGATGAGCCGGGTTACCAGTCCCCGGTCGGTGTGATATTCCCCGAAGGCGCTGATCCTCCCCCGGCCCTCCTCCCCCGGCGGCGCCAGGGACACGGCGAAGGTGATCGAGTTCTTTTTCGGTCGCTGGAAGAGCCAGGCGCGAAAGATGCGGGCGCGATACGCCGTTTCGCCCCCGTCGCCTCCGTCATATACACAGACCAGGGCGTCCTCGAAGAGGATATCCCTAATCCCGGTCTGATCACCGTTGCTCATCACCGGGCGGTTGAAAAAGGCCGCCACGGAATCCGACACGGATTCGTCCTCGGCAAGAAAAATGCAGACATCCACCGAAGAGACTCGAATCTTCCGGGGGACGATCTCCTTGAATAACAGCCTCCAGAGCGAGACGCCGACGATCACCTCTTCGGCGTCGATTTCATACGAGCCGTCTGTGTGCAGTGCCGTCAGGTCATTGGCCTCCACGCCGAAATAGGGAAAGAGAGACGGCTTCAGGTAGCCTGCGGTCACATCCGCCCCCAGGGCGTGTGAAACCGCGGAGATGATCTCCCCCCTGTAGCGTTCCATATCCAGGGCCGACAGCGCCACAATCGCAAGCAACAGGCCCACCAAAAACGACAGAATGAGGGCTTCCAGCAGGATGCGAAGCCGTTTCGTATTTTTCTTCATTTCAGATTATGCTTTATCAACAAAAAGTCCGCCGGGACAATGCCCCCGACAGACTCATACAGACACCACATCACGATACTGCTTTCGGGTACCCGGAATGCACCGTAGGCGACACGATGGTCAGGACCCATCGCCTCCGGCGGCGAGGATCTGAAGAATTTTATCCAGAAACTCATCGGTGGTGCTTTTATTTTCCCGGGCGGCCTGTACCGTCAGCTCTCCCATGGATCGGTATACGTCCATGAGATGAGGCGTGGTCGTGCGCATGACCTCCAGGTGATCGGCCACCGTCTTCCAGTCTCCCCGGGCGATGGGACCGGTGAGGGCCCTGGGTGCTCCCAGGGCGCGGATGTTTTTCAGGGTCCCCTCGATGAGCGGCATCAGGGCGTCGACGGCTGCAGTGTTGTCCAGCCCGATGGCCTCATACATCATCAGCGATACCCACACCAGACTCACCAGGTAATTCGAGGCCACCACCGCCCCGGCGTGATACAGCGGCTTGTGCTCGGCGGGGATCTGAAGCTTCACCCCCCCCAGAACCTCAATGATCGCCGAAAGCTCTTCATGCGTCCCCTCATCTCCCTCAAGGCAGAAGACGGAGCCGGGAATATTTGCAATGGCCTGGGATACGTCCGCGAAGCTCTGCAGCGGATGGAGCGACGCCGCCAATGCGCCCCGACTCCGAACAGGTTCGAGCACCTGTGATGTCAAAGAACCGCTCATGTGCGCCACGATCTGACCTTCCGATACCCCTCCCCGCTCCGCCAGGTCCCGGGCCACATCTCCGATGACCCGATCGGACGTGGTGATAAACAATATGTCGACGGCGGCGCTTTCGGGTACCGGGTCCGTTAAAACGACGGGGCCGCCGGATATGCCGAGGGCGCCCCTCTCCCGCAGGACCTCCTGTTCCGCACGGGCGAGTTTTTCTTCATTCGTGCTCGAGATACATGCGACGTCGTATCCGGCCCTGGTCAGAAGAACGGCCATGGCACCTCCGACCTTGCCGACGCCGACAATACCCACCGTTTTTTGTTCGGTCATGGAGAACACCCCTCCTCGCAATGATGTTTTTACGCCTCTGATGAAAATGTCTCTCTATAGAAAATCCCGGTGGGGATATTCGTGCTGATACTTCTCCATATCCACGTGAAACGATCGATCCCGCCGGGTCTCCTCCACGATTTCCCGATATTCCCGGGAGCTGAAATAGTCCTTGAGGTGCTCGGAAACCGGAAGAATCTGCTCTCCCGGATCCCACGACACATAGTGTCCGGTCTCTTCATCGACCACACACTCCAGCGCAACCGCATAAGACGCAACCGCAAGGCCGTACGGCACAAGATCCCGGGACATCGCCTCGAACGTCCCCTGCATGTGGGGATTGAAAAAGAAAAACAGAGGCGAATACATCAGGGCGCCGTGATAATGCTCCGGCACATCCACAATCCCCTCAACCCTCAGGTCTCCGGCAAAACGACGCATCACGTCCGCCAGATATTTCAGCACGCCGAGTCCCGGATGTCTCTGCCCTGGAAGTCTCGGCCGATCGTCGGTGAACGATATGGTCGGATTTTCCAAGCTGAGCCACATGATCATGAGGAGTTTGATATTAGAATCCGCACGGAGACCTGTCGGCGGTGTCTTGGGCGTAAATATCCCCTCCTTTATCAAAAGCTCCATCAAAAGATACCCGCGATCCGTGGGAGGAGAAATTCGATCATGATTCCGGGCCGACATGCGGAGCCTGTGTTCGAACAGGTCCCGAATCTCAATATCAATATGCAGATCGGAAAAGCCCCGTTCGAGCAGCGCACCCGAGAGGCCGTACTCGGTACACATTTTCAACAGGGCCTCTTCGGTGTAGGTGTTCAAAAAATAAGAGCCGGATCCCGATTTTTTAAAGAGCTGATCTGTGACATCACCCACATCGATCCGAATCGTATCGGATGAATCGGCATGCGGCCGCTGATATATCAGTTCTTTTAACCGATTCAGCTTTCCCGAACGTCTCACCGATCGTATCCCCGCTTTGTAACATCATATGCCCGCACACACACCATGTCAAGATGCTTTCATTTCGTCACCATATGAAAGGGCGGGGTCATCTGGACCCCGCCCTTTATCTCTGTTCAGTACGTCTATACACGTCACCCGTATTCTACGCCGATCCTGATACCGTCCCAATAACCGTGACGCCGATCGGCCGTTTCCCTCCGCCGCCCGAAACCGTGTATGAAACCCGCTCTTTCCGTGTCCATTTTCTCCGATTGACGGAGCGGGTTGTATCGGTTTGCGACGTATCACCGACATTAGACAAGTTTTGTCAGCTCTTCAACCGCTCTTTTCATATCAAGAAAGATCAGTCCCAGCTTCGCGTCCTTACGGACCAGTGTGGTCAACACTGCGTCCTCGCCGGCGTTCATCAAAAGGACATATCCGTCCTCTCCCCGAATAAACACCTGGTCGAGCCTTCCCCTATTCAGCTCCTGTGCGGTACGCTCGCCCAGAGACAACATGGCCGCACTCATCGCGGCGACCCTGTCTTCTTCCACGTCCTGGGGAAGGGCCGAGGCCATGATCAAACCGTCGACGCTGACAATGGCGGAAGCTTCAATATCCGGCGTTCCCGCTTCCAGTTCCTTGAGAATGTTAGTCATTGTTTCTGTTCTACTGGCCATTGAAGTTCTCCTTTCCTATGTCAATCTGACTGTATTGTCTGTTTGTTCCCGGCATCGTCATGAACACTGACGTCTTACCGGAGATAGGTATATTCGGATTATGCCTTTTTTCCCTTTTTTTCTTTTTTCGCCTTCTCTTCCCGCTCCGCCAGCTTCTTGAGGTTGAATTTCACCATGTCGTTGTCCGGCTGAAGCTCGAGCGCCTTTTCCCATTCATTCCGTGCTTTTTCCAGATCGTTATCTCGCAGAAAATGAAATCCCTTATCGAAGTGCTCGTAAAACTTCTCCTGGTCGGCGCTGGGCGTTACCGTTGGACCGGGCTCTTTCTTTCCCGGTTTCTCTATATCGGTTCTGGCCGCCTCGTCGGCGATGCGCAGTCCCTCCATGATGAGAAACTGCCAGTCTTTGTTGATGGTCTTTTTCTCAGGCGTATCGCCGCTCTTGGAAAGAAACGTTCCCTCCGGCCAGGTCAGAATCTCATAGAATGCTTCTTCGCCTACGAGATTCTCCGCCAGGCAGTGGGTGATATCGCCGTCCTGAAAATATATCTTTCCCTCTTTTGGTCCGCTCTTGATGGTCAGCGATGAATGGGCCTTCCCCAAACACTTCATCTGGATTACATCTGTCAGCAGAAGATCGGAAAGCTGTCCCTCGAATCCCTTTTTGACTTCCTGGAGGGAATCTATGATGAGTTTTCTGATGTCCTTCATCTCGAAGGGCTTCTCGACATAATGCAGCGATCCCCGCATGTTTGCGTCTTTCTGAACATCGGGGGACCCATATGCCGTCATGATAATGACTTTTATATGCGGATATTCCTTTTTGATTTTAGAGAGCAGATCCAGTCCGGAAATGCCGGGCATCCTGATGTCGGAAATCACAAGCCGTATATCCTCGTTTTCCAGGACCTTCAGCGCGTCTTCCGCACTGTTGGCGACCATGACCTCAAATTTATCCTTATCCTTGGAGAGACTTTTCTGCATACTCCAGGTGAGTGTTTCCTCGTCGTCGACGATTAAAATTCTATCCTTAGCGGCCATAAGCCCTCCTTGTTCTTTTTCTGTATGACATAAATTGCAATTGTCATGCCAATCCCTTCAATCGTACAGGAATTGACAAAAAACCACAAAAGCTCAATAAAAACATATTGTTATCTTTGCATATCAGCGCCTCGCGGAGGGAGGCCCGTCACATGACAACACCCCGAGTGCCCGAATTCCGGACACCCAGGGTGTACGAAAATCGGACATGCGTGTTAATGGAAGCGTTTTAGTTTTTCCAACAGTGTGGAACGGGAAATTCCCAGGATCCGGGCCGCCTCGGATCTGTTACCGCCGACACCGGAGAGGACCGTTTGGATATGCTCCTGTTCCACCTCGAGAAGAGACCTGTATTCACGAACCTCACCGGTTCGTCTTCCTCTCACCACGTCCTGGGGAAGGTGATCCAGATCGATAACTCCGGACTTGGTGAGGATAACCGCCCGTTCAATGACGTTCTTCAACTCCCTGACATTGCCCGGCCAGTCATATTCCAAAAGCGCCTCGCGGGCTTCGTCCGTCACCCCGGTCACCTTCTTTCTCAACTCATTGACCGCTTCGGCCAGAAATCTTTCCACCAGCGGCTCTATGTCCTCTCTTCTCTCCCTCAGGGGGGGGATATCGATGCCCATGACCTTGAGCCGATAGTAGAGATCGTCCCGAAACGTCCCCTGCCGCACGAGATCCGCCAGATCCCGGTTTGTGGCGGCGATCACCCGGACGTCTACCTGTATCTCCTTGGTCCCGCCCACCTGGGTGAAGGTCTGGGTTTCGAGAAATCTGAGGAGCTTGGGCTGGAGCGACGGCTTCATCTCCCCCACTTCGTCGAGAAAGAGCGTCCCCCGATGGGCGATTTCAAAAAGTCCCTTTTTATTCTCCTTGGCGTCGGTGAACGCACCCCGCCTGTGTCCGAAGAATTCCGATTCCAGGAGATTCTCCGGAACGGCGCTGACGTTTATCTTCACCAGAGGTGCGTCACACCTGCTTGACGCCCTGTGTATCGCACCGGCCACCAGCTCCTTTCCGGTGCCGCTCTCCCCCGTGATCAAAACCGGGGTTCTCGGCGTATCGGCCACCACCAGTATCAACTCCCGTATCGACTGCATCTGGGGACTCGTCCCGGAAATATCCCACGACTGCGACTCCTCCCTTCGTTTGAAGGTATCCAGCCTTCTGGCCATGCCCACATTTTCCAACACCCTGGCGAGTATTATTTTCAATTCGTTCAAGTCAAACGGCTTCTGGAGATAATCGGCGGCTCCCGCCTTCATGGCGTCCACGGCCACCTGGACGTCGCCGTAGGCGGTCATGATGATAACGGGGACATCCGGCTCCTGGGAGTGAATCTCGTTCATAAGAGAGACGCCGTCCGTGTCCGGGAGCCGCATATCGATAAGCGCCAGATGTATTCCCCTCTCTTCCACGTGAGAGATCGCCTCGGCGCCGGTGGCGGCGCCCAGGACTGCGTAATCAGCCCTCTTGAGGGCCCGCGCCAGGGAGTCGCCCAGAAGCTGATCATCTTCGACGATGAGAATGCGGGTTTTTACGGAGGTGACGTCAGGCATGGTCAACTCACCGAGGGGAGCCTGATATTAAAGGTGGTGCCTTCTCCCACAACACTTCGAACGGTGATGGTGCCGCCGTGCCTCTGAATAATGCGGTAGGTAATGGAAAGGCCCAGGCCGGTGCCCCGGGCACGGGTGGTAAAGAAGGGATCAAATATCTTGTCGATATGCTCTTCGTCGATGCCGGTCCCGGTGTCGGATACCGATATTTCCAGAATATTCTGCTTCTTCTGGGTTTTCACCCAGGCGGTGATGAAGATGGTATTTTTCCTGTTCGGATCCTTGAAGTTGATGGAATTCAGAAAGAGGTTCAAAAAGACCTGCTGCATCTGGTT
Organism: Candidatus Zymogenaceae bacterium; assembly: GCA_016931225.1. NCBI lineage: Bacteria > Deltaproteobacteria > Candidatus Zymogeniales > Candidatus Zymogenaceae > Candidatus Zymogenaceae bacterium. The sequence goes on along the minus strand of JAFGFE010000018.1, from coordinate 209,146 downwards.
GAAATCCGCATTGACCGGGGGGAGATTGTCCGGATATTTCTCTAGGACCTCGATCATATTGTTCTTGATGTCCTTGTTGAGAAGCAGCAGCACCTCTCTGACCACATCCCGTATGTCGCACCTGGTCGGCATGGGACGGCGGGGCTTTGCGAATGAAAAGAACGTACGCAACAGAGAATCGAGCCGATCGATCTCCTTGACAATCCTGATGAGAAACTCCCGCTGGGGATCGTTCTTTTCCAGCTCCTCTTCCATCGCCTGGGCGGTGGTTTTGATGGCGGCCAGGGGATTTCTGATTTCATGGGCGATGCCCGAAGATATCTCGCCGAGGGACGCCAGGCGGTCCATCCTGAGGATTTCCTCCTGCATGCGGTTTATCTCGGTCAGATCCCGAAAGGTGATGATATGTCCCCGGGATGTGCCCTCCTCATCGGTGAAGACGGTGGTGCTGTAGCCGATGGATATTTTTTCACCGTCCGACCTGCTTACTTCGGTTTCCCGGGCGATTCTCGCCTCACCTGCGCGGTATCCGGTAGCGAGGATCGCCTCCATCTCCTCTTCCTTGAAAATCTTGCTGATGTGCTCACCGATGACCCGATCCTGATCGTATTCCAGGATTTTCTGGGCGGCCTTGTTGAAAAAAAGAATCCGTCGCTCTTCATCAACGGCGATCAAACCGTCCTGAACGATCTCGACGACGCTCGTGGTAAACTCCATGAGATCCCGAAGCCCATCGCTCTGCCTGGCGGCAACGCCGTTTTCTTTCACTTTTTTGTTTTTCAACTTTTCCCCGGCTCGTTTTGAAGTGCTCACATCGAAATCCATTGTGTCATATACAAGCAAAAACAATGTAGCAGAGGGTGTTCACGTTGTCAAACGATTCCTCAGTCGTCTGTGGAACGTAAAAATATTGATTTTTTTCGTTCGAGGTGTTATCACTACATTATGTAGAACACGCTCAACGGAGGTTTCAATGGCGGTGACCGGCATCGTGAAGGATCCAATCTATCTGGAACATAAAACCGGAAGTTTCCACCCGGAAAGCACCGAGCGCCTCAAGATTCTCTACGAAATGCTTGAAGACCAGGATATCGCAGGAAACATCGATCTCATCTCTCCCCGCGAGGCCACACGGGATGAAATTGAAATGATTCACGACCATTCCTATTACGAACGAGTGGCAGCAACCGAGGGACTCCCCCACTCCTCCCTGGACCCGGACACCCAGACGTCGGAGAAGTCATTCGAAGCCGCCCTCTATGCCGCCGGAGGCCTCCTTCTGGGCATAGATCGTCTTTTTGAAGGGAAAAACAAGAATGTCTTCGCCCTTGTCCGCCCCCCCGGACACCACGCCGAATCGGGCAGGGGCATGGGATTCTGCATATTCAACAATATCGCCATAGCGGCCAGCTATGCCATCAAAACCTACGGCCTCAAGAGGGTCCTCATCGTCGACTGGGACCTGCACCATGGAAACGCCACCCAGCACTCCTTCGAGGAGGAAAGAAGAGTCCTCTATTTCTCCACACACCAGTACCCCTACTATCCGGGCACCGGCTCTTTCGAGGAGGTCGGCAAGGGCAACGCCCGGGGATTCAACGTCAACGTGCCGCTCCAGGTGGGCAACGGCGATCCTGAATACTACAAAATATTCAAACATGTCCTGGAGCCCATCGCATTTGAATTCGAGCCGGAGCTGGTGCTCGTCTCCGCCGGTTTCGATATATATTTCAAGGACCCCCTGGGAGGCATGGAGGTGACCCCGGAGGGATTCGCCGCCCTCACCGACGTGTTGATGCTCATCGCGAAAACATTCGCGGAAGAACGCATGCTCATCACCCTGGAGGGGGGCTACCACCTCGGCGGCCTCAGGGACGGCACAAAGGCGGTCATCAAGCACATGATGGGGGCGACCACCAAAGAGGATTTGGAGCTGACGAAAAAGAATCTGGAAAACGTCGGACAGAAGGCCAACTATCCGATCAAGCGGGCGATATCCGTGCAGCGTGAATTCTGGAAATGTTTCTAACCTCCGGCTCATCGCTCCTTTCGTCTCTTTTATTCTCTCGACAGGTCAATTGCACCGACCCTCGACTTTAGATTACTCCTTTCGACGACGCCGAAAGGAGTCGTCATATGTATCTCGATACACAGGCACACCTGATATCAATCGTGGGGGACCTTCTCCATTCAATCATCCTATTTTGAAGGAGAACAGAGATGACGCGTGAAACCATTGTCGGTCTCTTCCTGGAACAATCCGCCTCTCATCCAGACGATATCATCATTTCATACAAGTCGGAACCAAAAGGCGCATACAGAGATATCACCTGGGGGGATCTTCTGAATGAATCTCTCTCTTTCGCCGCGGGGCTCCTCTCCCTCGGATTCTCCCCGGGAGAGCGGCTTGCCATCCTCTCCTTCAATCGACTGGAGTGGATCATCGCCGACCTGGGAACACTGTTGGCTTGTGGTGTGGACGTGCCCATCTATCACACGAACACCCCGGAACAATGCGCGTACATTATACGGGACGCGGACGTCTCATGCGTGGTGGTGGAAGACGCCGCACAGCTTGATAAAATCCTTCAAAAAAAAGGAGAGCTCCCGAATCTCAAACATGTCATCCTCATCTCCGACGATCAGCCGCCGAAAGAACACGACGTGATCTTGCTCTCGGAGCTGATGGCGAAGGGGAAAAACGAGCTTGGTACCCTGAAGGATGAAATCATTACACAGGCCAAAAACATCACTGCTGACGACACCGCGACCATCGTCTATACATCCGGCACCACCGGGCCGCCGAAGGGATGCCTTCTTAGCCACAGGAACACCCTGTACGTCCTCGATTCCATTCACGCCCTCATACAGATAGACAACAGGGTCCACCGATCCCTGCTCATCCTGCCCCTCTCGCACTTCTATCCCCGGGTTTCGGGCTACTACTACAACCTGTACCAAAACATCCCCCTGGCCATCGCAGAATCCATCGACACCCTGGCGGCGGACATGGCGCTGGTTCGGCCCACCTATTTCTGCAGTGTTCCCCGGGTTTTCGAGAAGGTCTACGCCCGCATCGTTTCGGCGGCGGAAAAGGGATCGCCCCTTAAGCGCGCCCTCTTTCGCTGGGCCGTCTCCATCGGAAGAAAGCGAAGCAGGACCATAACGGCGGGGCGATCGCCGTCGGTCTTCCTCAGGCTCCGGTACGCATGCGCCTCCGCCCTGGTATTCAAAAAGATAAAGAACGTCCTGGGCGGAAGGCTCCAGTTCGCGGTTTCCGCCGGCGCACCCCTGTCCGCGGAGGTGGGTGAGTTCATCCACAGCATCGGCGTGGTGGTCATCGAGTTCTACGGCCTGACGGAGACCGTGGGCGGCACCATGACCACCTTCAGCGAGTTCCGCTACGGCACCGTGGGAAAGGCCATGCCCGGTTTCGAGGTCACCCTGGCCCCGGATGGAGAAATCCTCATCCGCGGCAATAACTTCAAGGGATATCACAACAGACCAGAGCTGACCGAAGATGTGCTGAAAGACGGCTGGTGCTACACAGGGGATGTGGGAAGGTGGGACGACGATGGTTTTTTGATCATTACCGACCGGAAGAAGGACCTCATCATCACCTCCGGGGGGAAAAACATCTCCCCCCAGAACATCGAGAACCGCCTCAAGCAGATACCATTGATCGCCAACGCCATCGTCATCGGCGACGGCAGGAACTACCTGACGGCGATTCTCACCCTGGACCCCGAGGAAGCCCGGCAGTTCGCCATGGGGTTGGGCATACCTTCGGATTCGTCGGAGGAGATCTCCCGTCACCCGTCGGTTCGGGACGTCATCGAAAAGGGGGTCGATTCGGCCAACGCCGACCTCGCACGATTCGAGACCATCAAAAAATTCGCCCTTCTCCCCAATGATTTCACCCAGGACAAGGGAGAAATCACCCCGACCCTGAAGCTGAGGCGGAAGGTCATCCGGGAGAACTACGCCGACATCATCGAGTCCCTGTACGCCTCAAGTGCATAACGAAGCCCGCCCACGGATGATGTGCCGCCCTGACATCAAGACACAGGATGAGTTCACGTTCGCTTTTCTCTATGCTCCCATTCACAATACGGGTATAATGATTCAACCCCGATCCGCGGCGTTTCCCCGCATCCATCCTTAAAGGAAGCCGGTCGGGGACTTCGACCACCACACGAGCAGCGGATATTCATGACACGCGTCACCTTCGGCCCCTTTCACCCGAAATTGGAGGGACAGTTTCTTCAGACGCTCCTTGATCTGAAGGAAGACGATCCCTTCGGACGCATCCTCGTCATCACCCCCACCCGGGCGCTCTCCCAAAGGCTCATGTCTCGCCTGGCGAGGGAAAGGCCGTTTCTCGGCGTCCGGTTCACCACATTCCTCACCTTCGCCTTCGATGTCATCCGGGAGGCGGGGGAGGCCCTCCCTCCTGTCTCGAGCAGAGCGATGACACGGCTTTTGCTTTCCGACGCCGGGGCGGAGTGTGTTGATCCCGAGGGGAGGTTTGCGGACCTCTTCCGGTTCGACGGCTATACCGACGCCATGATTTCCCTCTTCTCCCGGATGACGTCCCACCTGGTCAGGCCCGACGTGGAAAAAGCCGCAGGCAATGTGGAGAAAGTCGTCCTGGACATTTACTCCCGCTTCCGGGACAAAAAAAGGGAGCTTTCCATATACGACGCCGAGGACAGGATCCACCGCGCGTTGGAGATCCTCTCCGGCGGCGTCCCGTCCGATGCGCGCCAGCCGACGCTCCTCTACGGTTTTTACGATCTCAATCCGCTTCAGAGGGAAATCGTATCCCTCCTTTCGTCCCGGGGAGATCTTCATATCTTTTCTCCGGCGATTCCGGAAGATCCCTCCTTCGCCTATGCCGAGGACACCTCCCGGCTGTTCACAACCCTTTCGACCGAGCCGCTGACGATACTCACCCGGGACGATACACAGAAACCGCCCCGCACATCGCCGGTCCCTTTCCGGATGCCTGATGGGAACACGACCGTGCGGATCGTCTCCGCGTCCGGGACCGCCGGGGAGGCGGAGGCCGCGGCCCGACGCATCCTGGAGATCACAGAGGACCATCCCGACATCCCCTGGCGGCATATCGGCGTGGTGACGCTGGAAACCACCGATTCCCTCCATCATCTGGAGGCGGCGTTTCGCCGGTACTCGATTCCGGCCTGTTTCGACCGGGGATTTCCCCTGTCCCGCTCCCCGATGATCGCGGCGTGCCGGACCCTTTTCGGCCTCATATGCGAGCGCCCCGGCCGGATGGACGTGACCACGCTCCTCTCATCGGGATTCTTCACGTGGCCGGGGGTCGATCCCTCGGATGAAGAGTGGGTGCGGGATCACAGCCACCTGGCCGAGGTCATCGCCAGGGAATCCGGCATCGTCCACGGTCTTGCCCCGTTTACAGACGCTTGGGAGCGGGCTGCGGCGCACGATCCCCCCCCTCCCTCGGAAGACGACGAACAAGACCCCCAATCGCTTCGCATACAGCGGCTCTCCGCCCGCTTCGCCCGGGCCACAAAGGAAACCATAAACCGCCTCGCCGGTAACATCTCGTCTTTGAAGCCGTCCGACGACCCGAAAGCATATGCAGACGCCTTTACCTCCCTCCTTCAGACGCACATCCGCCGCGACCCGGAGGAAGGGCGGGCGTTCAATGCGCTCACGGAGCTCATCGGAGAGATGGCGGATGTTGCGGCGATACGAAAAAGCGTGACGCTCTCCGATTTCGTCTCCCTCCTTTCGGGGAGTATCGAAGAAAGAACGCTCCCGGACGACCCGGACACGGACGGCGTATTCGTCAGTGATCTTCTGGGCATCCGGGGGCTCTCTTTCGATGTCCTGATCGTCATGGGCATGAACGGACAGGTCTTTCCCCGAAGGAAGGGAGACGACCCCCTCCTGGGCGACGCGACACGGGAGAAACTGGGGCTCCCCACCTCCCGGTCGCTCTATCCCGAAGACCTGCTCCTGTTTTCCCTGGCGACGGGCGCCGCCCGGCGGGAGCTTACGCTCGTCTACCAGCGGAGCGACGACCGGGGGAGAAAGGCCATTCCCTCCATCGTGCTGGAAGGACTCATGGCGGGGGGCCACACGGACGCCGCCGCCGTTCCGGAGTCGGCCCCCCGTTACGCCGCCCTGGACCCGACGTGTGCCCGATACACCGAGAAGGACCTTCGCACATCCAGCTTCCTCGTGGCCTTTCAGAAGGATCTCGTCGCCCCCGCCCGGGCGGTGGTCCACACGTCCCCGAGCCTCGCACGGGGCATCCGGGCCCTGGACGGAAGATCTCTTTTCAATCCATTCGGCGTATACGACGGCCTCATCGGCCCCCGGGAGGGGCTCACGGAAGCGTGCCGGCGCCTGAGCTCCCGAAGGCTCGAGACCTTCGCCCTCTGTCCGTTTCGGTTCTTCATGGAATACGTGCTGGAGACGGGGGACATCGAGGAGCCGGAGCTGCCGGTGGATATGGAGCGCACGGACATCGGGAGCGCCTACCACCGGATCCTCTACCGGCTCTTCCTTTCCCTGAAGCGGGAACACCTCCTTCCCGTCACCGACGCCTCGCTGCACACAGCCTTTGAGCGGCTTTCCCTCATCATCGACGACGATCTGACGCACCACATGGGGCCGATCCCCGCCCTTGTTCAGCGGGCCCGCCGGGAGATCATCGCCGAGAACCTCTCGGACGCCCTGAATTATGAGGCGGAAAGAACATCCGGGGGGGTCGTCCCCCGCTTCTTCGAGTGGCGCTTCGGCTTTTTGCCCTACGAAGACAACGAGGAGGCAACGCCTCCGCTTTTTATCGAAACGCCCTCGGGAACGGTGGAGATAACCGGAAAGATCGACCGTGTCGATGTGGATGAAGAAGCAGGCGTGTTTGCAGTGATCGACTACAAGACCAGAAGGCCGTCGGATATCGGCCTTCCCACCCGAATACGAAAGGGGCTTTCGCTCCAGCTTCCCCTCTATCTCGTCGCCGCCCGGGACATCCTCTTTTCGGGCGGCCTCGATCCTTTTGCGACCTCCCACATATACATGGAGAAACCGATCGGAAAAGAGAGAGAGGAACGAATAGACCTGAGCACATCCCCGGACATCATCGACGCCGCCATCTCCCACACCCACCGGTTCGTGGAGATGATGCACGCCGGCGTCTTCTTTCCCGCCGGCGTGGTGCCGGAGCGGGGATGCCGATTCTGTGAACATAAAAATCACTGTCGATCGGGGCCGAAAGACATCGCACAGATCAGAAAGGACAAGACACTGGCATCCCTCGGCCTCGATACGGTGACACAAGAAGAAGAGGACACCGATGACTGACACGGCATCGAAGGGGGAAAACCGGGTCGTCATCGCCGGGGCCGGCTCCGGGAAGACCACCCGGCTCATCGGGGAGATCATCGCCCTTGCCACGGAGCGAAAAATCCCCCTTGAGCGCATCGCCGCTATCACCTTCACCGAGGCGGCGGCGGCGGAGATCAAGGAGCGCCTCAGAAGCGAGATCATGCGGCGAGCGGCGGACGACCCGGACGGGGGCTGGAACGACGCCCTGATCTCCCTGGAACAGGCCCAGATCAGTACCATCCACGCCCTGGCCTCCCGGATACTCCGGGAAAACCCTCTGGAGGCGGGCATCGACCCGAACTTCACCGTCACCGACGACACCGAAGGACGCATCCTGGACGACGAGATCTGGAACGAGTGGACGGGCCGGGTGTTCGCGGGAGGGGGGGCGCACGATGAACAGGTCGTGACGCTCATCAAATACCTGGGGGTCTCGGGGATGAAGCTTTTCGCCGAAACCCTCGCGAAGAGGCCGGACAAGCTGGAGCAATATCGGGAGCACCGGAGGGAATCCGCCCAGGAAGACGAGGAGCGGCGGCGCCTCGATTTGCTTCACTCCCTCGCCGAGGAGATGGGCGCTTATCTCCAAGATGCCGACGACGAGGATAAACTCCTCAATCACTGCCGCTTCCTCTCTGACATCCTGAAGCGCGAGAGCCTCGAAGAGATATGGGACGCGTTTTCTCAAGCCCCCATACAAAAAAAGGGCGGGAGCAAGAAGAAATGGCGGGACGAGGGGACGTTCCAGCGGGCGATGGATCTGAGAAGCGACGCCGTCGACGAAATAAAAAAAATCCCCGAATTCCTCGCCCTCATGGACGAGGACTCTCTCGTCGGCGTCGGGGTGGAGGTCCTGTCCGACTACGTCGCCTTTCGCGCCGCCGAGCGAAACCGCCGTGGGGCGCTTACCTACTTCGACCTCCTCTTCCAGGCATACCTCCTGGTTCGGGACAACATGGCCGTCAGGAACCGGTACCAGAGGCTCTTCGAGTGCATCCTCGTCGACGAATTCCAGGATACCGACCCGATCCAGACGAAGCTCATCCTCCTTCTGGCGGAGCGGTCACCTGTGGCGAAGCGGCCCGAGGACGCAGTCCCGGGTCCGGGGAGGCTCTTCATCGTCGGCGATCCCCAGCAGTCCATCTACGGCTTCACCGATGCGGACATCGGCCTCTTCTATCAGACGATGAAAAGAATCGAGGACTCCGGAGGGGTAGTGGAGCGGCTGGAGAAGAACTACCGAAGCCAGCGGCACCTCGTCCGGTTTCAGAACCTCTTTTTTGAAGACTTCATCAGCTACCGGGAGGAGTCCTATTCCGTGGACTACCAGGTGATGAATCCCGATCGCGACGACGTCCCGGGGGCGGCGCCCCCCCTGGTGGAGGCGGTCGACTCCGACGCGGGAACGGATAAGATCACCACCGACGAGGTGCGCCGCCTCGAGGCGGCCTTCATCGCCCGGCGCATCCAGGAGCTCGTCGTCCTGAAGAACGACGGCGCCTTCATCCGGGATAAAAAGACCGGCATTACCCGTCCCCCCGGATATGGAGACATCGCCGTGCTGCTCCGGTCCCTCGCAAATACCTCCCCGGTCTACGAGGAGGCCCTCAAGACGGAAAACATCCCCTATCATATCCTGGGCGGCCGGGGATACTACCAGCGCCAGGAGATATACGATCTGGCCCATATCCTGGCGACGGCCCAGGATCCCACGGACCGAAAGGCCCTGGTGGCGGTTCTGCGGTCCCCGGTGTTCGGCGTGGACGATCGCACGATCTACGAGCTCAAGACCGACGACCTGCTCGACTACCTCACAAGTAACCCGCCGGAGCCCGCGAAAGAGGTCTTCCGAATCCTTCGGGAGCTGAACAGGATCCGGGGCGACCGGTTCGTGTCCGGACTGATCGAGGAGGTCTACCGACAGACCGATATGCTGGAGATACACGCCTTCGGCCCCGGCGGCCCCCAGCGGGTGGGAAACCTCCTGAAGATCCAGAGAATCGCCCGGGAGCGGGAGGCCCAGGCGAGGCTCACCCTTCCCGATTTCATCAAGACCCTCTCTCACCTCGCCGAGTCGGACAAAGACGAGGGGGAGGAGACGGTGGCCGACGAGGGGCAGGACGCCGTCAGGATCATGACCATCCATAAGGCCAAGGGGCTGGAGTTTCCCGTCGTCGTGCTGCCGAATCTGGGCCGGGAAATCAAATATAAGGCGGAAGACGGCGTGTATATCATCGAGGAGGGCGGCTCCATCCGGGTCGGCGTACGGGCGGCGGGCGTCCGGGATATGACGTATGACACGCACATCAAGGAGCGCGCGAAAGATCGATACGAGAGCGAGGAGAAAAGGCTCCTCTACGTTGCGGCAACCCGGGCGAGGGATCGGCTCATCCTGATCGGCTCGCCCAAAAAAAGCAGCGGCTTCATGAAGGACATCATCGATTTTTGTTCCGCGAACGAATCGGAAAAAGACGTCTCGATTCACTTGACGGAACTTTCGGATGATATAAAAAGCGAGGTCTCGGCCCGGCTCCGCGCCCCCCAGGCCGGAGAGTACCTGGAGGGGAGCGTGGACACATCGTTTCTTGACGAGGTGAGGCGGCGGGAGGCGGCCCGGAAAGAGGAGATGCGTCGCGCGAGGGAGCGAAGGCTCTTCATCTCCGTGACGGAGAGAAAATCCCTCCATGAGCCGGACGAGGAGCTGTTCGTTGTTCCCCCGGAGGAGGGGGAGGCGGCGGCCGATTTGTCGGATCGCGCCCGTCTGGTGGGTATCGTGGTGCACGACGCCCTGGAGCTCGCCCTGTTCGACGGTTCCGACGACCCGGAAGGTCTGGTCGGGCGGGCGGCCGCCTCCCTGGACGACGCCGACCCCGAGTATCCCTCCATATGCGCAGAGTCGACCCGATTGGTGGGGGCGTTCATCGCCTCGCCCCTTTACTGGGAGATCTCCGAAGGCGCCGTCCTGGGACGGGAGATACCCCTGATATCCATCGACGGCGATTGTCTGCTGACCGGGCGCATCGACCTGTGCTATCGGACAAATGAGGGTATTGTCGTCCTCGATTACAAGACCGACCGCATTGCGCCGGAAGACGCGGAACGCGCCGCCAGTCGCTACCGGGAACAGATATCGGCCTATACCGACGCCGTGGTTCGGGCGGGCGCGGGCGACGGAGTCCGGGTCTTCGGCGTCGTCCACTTCATCCGAACGGGACAGAGCGTGAGAATCGACCCGTCTTGACACCCACAAGCCCGGTTGATAAGATACAGACGATATACGACTATTCCATATAAAACCATTTTTTATGAGGTGAACGCATGATCAAAAGGAAAACCTTTGTTCTCGCGACCGCCCTTATACTGCTGATACCCTCCCTGGCGTGCGCCGGTGAGCGCTATGTGGCCGACAGCGCCTATCTCTTGGAGGCGGGCGAGACCGTCTCCGAGGATCTCTACGTTATCGCCGGGGACATCACCATCCTGGGAGACGTGGAGGGCGCCCTCTATCTTCTGGGATCGAACATCACCCTGTCCGGCACGGTGACGGGCGATCTCTACGCCATGGGCGGAGACGTCATTGTTGACGGGCCGGTCTCGGGAGAGACCTACATCCTGGGGGGCGACGTGGAGCTGTCCGGCGTCTTTGACACGATCCTCCATGCCGCGGGCGGCACGCTGGAGCTTTCCGGGACCTTCAATGACGAGGTCAACTGCGGCGGCGGCGTGGTGCGGCTCTCCGGAGCGTTCGAGAAAGACACCTACATCCAGGCGGGCACCTGTGAAATTCTCGCGGGAACCGTCATCGAGGGCGACCTCACCTACAGTGCCAAGACGTTCGAGAGGGCCGAAGACGTCACCATCAACGGCGCCGTCACCGAAATGCCGGAGGTTTCACGGGAGGCCGGGGTGCCGGGCTGGGGCGTTATCGCGTTTTTCGGATTCGCGGGACTGATCGGTTATTTCATCGTCGGTATGGCGCTCTTCGGTTTCTTCCCGAATTTCACAAAGGGCACGGTCGATCGGGTCTTCTCCCAATTCTCACAGAACCTGGGCTGGGGGGTCCTGGTGTTCCTCCTGACGCCGCTGGCGGTGCTGGTGCTCCTGGTAACCGTCGTGGGCATCCCCTTGGGGATACTCGTGGGCATCGCCTACTGCGTCGGCATCTTCATCGGGGAGATCATCGTCTCCGCGGCCCTGGGCGGCCTCGTCTTTTCGCTCTTCAAAAAAACCGACGCCGCATACTGGTTGAAGCTCCTTGTGGGATTGATCATCTTCTTTCTGATTGTCATTATTCCCATCATCAACATCATCGCGATACTCATCGTCTGGATCCTGGGCCTGGGGAGCCTCGCTCTTCACATAGGCGACGCGCGGAAGGGAGATTCCCCGGCCTGACGGGGGGGATTGGGGAGCATCCGTTTTTTTAGCGGCGGAACGGTCGTTCACGGTGTAACATGAACGGGGGAGGACGGCCGCATCTCTGCGGCCCGTTCCCCTCCATCTCATTTCTGAGGAGAATGCTTTCATGGCGAAGATAGCGGCGATACTGACCGACTGGTTCGAGGACGTGGAATACACAAAGCCGGTGAGCGCCTTCAGGGAGGCGGGGCACACGGTGGTGACGGTGGGGCTCGTCGCTAAAGACGACGTCATCGGCAAGAAGGAGTGGACGAAGGTGACCGTCGATGTCTCCTTCAGTGATGTCACCCCCGACGAGTTCGACGCCCTCCTGATCCCGGGGGGCTACTCTCCGGACAAGCTGCGGGCCCACGAAGGGCCTGTGGCCTTCGTGAGGGCGTTCATGGAGGCGGGAAAGCCGGTCTTTTCCATCTGCCACGCCCCCCAGATACTCATCACCGCCAAGACGCTGGAAGGGAGACACGTCACCGGCTATAAATCCATCGTCCAGGACATCATCAACGCCGGGGCGAGATACGAGGATAAAGAGGTCATCGTGGACGGAAACCTGGTCACCAGCAGGCAGCCGTCGGACCTGCCCGCGTTCATTTGGGAATCCCTGAAGCTCCTGGATAGCTGATCTACGGGTATATGCGCCCCATCATCCGGGGGAAGGGTATCGCCTCCCTCAGATGCTCGATGCCACAGATCCACGCCACCGCCCGCTCGATTCCCAGACCGAAGCCGGAGTGAATCACCGAACCGTATCGCCGCAGGTCCAGGTACCAGCCGTAGGCCTCCTCGGGGAGCCCCTCCTCGCGGATGCGCGCCAGCAGCTCATCATAGTCGTCCTCCCGCTGGGAGCCGCCGATGATCTCCCCGTACCCCTCCGGCGCCAGAAGGTCGCTGCACTTGACGAGATCGTCACGCTCGGGATGGCGCTTCATGTAAAAGGCCTTGGCCCCCTTCGGGTAGTCATAGACGAAGACCGGCCTGTCGAACTGTTTCGTCAGGATCGCCTCGTCCTCCGCCCCCAGGTCCTTCCCCCATTCGATGGCGCTTCCGGACTCTTTGAGCCGATCAACCGCCTCGTCGTATGAGACGCGGTGAAATGGGGGCTTCACCCGCATAAGCGGCTCGGTATCCCGCTTGAGGGAGGACAATTCCGCAGAGCGGTTTTCAAGCACCTGGGCCACGATATAACTCACCAGCTCTTCCTGCAGGTCCATGTTCCCGCTTGAATCCACGAAGGCCATCTCCCCCTCGACCATCCAGAACTCGGCGAGGTGGCGCCGCGTCTTGGATTTTTCCGCCCGGAACGTGGGGCCGAAGCAGAAGACCTTCTCGAAGGCGTAGATCGCCGCCTCCAGGTAGAGCTGGCCGGTCTGGGCCAGGTAGGCGGTGCCCAGGTCGAAGTACTCGGTGGAAAAGAGCGTCCCGGCGCTCTCGCCGATGCTGCCTGTAAGGATGGGGCTGTCGATGAGGAGAAAGCCGTTGTCCCTGAAAAAGGACCGTATGGCCCAGATCACCTCGTCGCGGATGCGCATGATCGCGAGCTGCCTCCGTGAGCGCAGCCACAGGTGCCGGTTGGAGAGGAGAAAATCGACGCCGTGGGACTTGGGGGTGATGGGAAAATCCGTCGACTCGCTGATGACCTCGATCTCGTCGGCCAGAAGCTCGTACCCCCCCGGCGCCCTCGGCTCCTCTCGGATGACTCCCGCGATGTACAGCGCCGACTCCTGGCCCAAATGCCGGGCGCGGTCGAACAGATCGTCCCCCACCTGGTCGTTCTCCATGACGCACTGTACGATACCGGCCGCATCCCGGACGATGAGAAACGCCACCTGGCCGCTTCCCCGGGTGTTCATGAGCCATCCCCGTATGGCCCGCCTCTCCCCGATGTGCCCGCCGAAATCTTTCGTGGTGATTATCTGTCGTGTCATCTGTTTTTGTCCCACATATCTCAACATCGATGAAACCATCTTTCGGGTCATGCCCGACCCGAACGGTCCAAAAACCACCTCATTACACCACACTTGTCCCCCGCTGGCAAGGGCGAAAGCGGCGGGATACGACAAAAACAAACCGATTATCGGCTTGACCGACCCGTCCGATTGACGGATAATTGCATCACTGTATGTCGGATATCATCGACAGAAGGAAAATCAATAGGATCAATCAGACAAAGAGGCAGCGCATATGACTTTCAATAAGGTACTGGTGGTCGGCTCCGGCGTGATGGGTCCCGGCATCGCCCTGAGCTTCGCACAGGGGGGTGTAGACGTCGCCCTTACGGATACGGATACACACGCCCTGTCGGAGGGAAAAAGGACCATCGAGGAGGCACTGGAGCTGTTTGAACAGCAGGGATTTGTCGATCCCGCGGACGTCCCCGACGTCATGAAGAGAATCGAGTTTTCCCGCGACCTGCAATCGGCGGCCGTCGGCGCCGACCTGGCGGTGGAGGCGGTAACCGAAAACCCCGAGATCAAGGAGGCGGTGTTTCGAGAGCTCGATACGCTGCTTTCGCCCGAGGCCGTCATCGGGAGCAACACCTCGTCTTTCCCCGTCCCCCAGATGTACCCGGACATCCGTCCCGGACGCCTCATCATCATGCACTACTTCAATCCCGCCCACATCATGCCACTGGTGGAAATCGTCAAGACGCCCGACACACCGGATGACGTGATATCGGCGCTGCGCTCCTTCTACGCCAAAATCGGCAAGTACGTGGTGGTGCTCAATAAATTCCTCCCAGGCTTTCTCGTCAACCGCATCCAGGTAGCGGTCATGCGGGAGGCCCTGTATCTTTTGGAACAGGGACTGGCCGAGCCGGAGGAGATGGACACCGCATTCAAGTGCTGCTCGGCCCTCCGGGGCGTGGTCCACGGCCCCCTGGAGCACATGGATATGGTCGGGCTCGACACCATCGCGGCGGCATCCGGCGTAATTTTTCCCCTCATCTCCAACGAGACCCAGGCCCCGGCGATCCTCACCGAAAAGGTGAACGCGGGAAAGCTCGGCTTCAAGGGGGACGGCGGATTCTATTCCTACCCGGAACATATCAAGGAAGAACACCGGAAGAAGAGGGACCGGGCGCTCCTGGATGAGCTGAAGCTGTTTCGAGCCCTCGTCTCCCGGGGGGACATCATGATACGGGAATAGTCCCGTTCGAATGCGGGAAATATGACACATCGGATGTCCATCTCAATTCCATATACCGCGGCCGACGGCCCACGGAGGCTCGAATGCTCTCTCCCGTCCTCATGTGATATTCAGATCTTCGCTCCATCCCGGCCGAAGGAGATCCTCTCCCCCGAGAAACTGAAGAACGCCCTGACCCTCCCGTTCCAGATCGATCGGGAGACACTCATCATCGTCAACGATCTGGATCGACCCACGCCCACGGAAGTCATCTTCACCGCCCTTGCCGACACGCATCCCGATATCCTCTCGTGCGACGTCTTGGTGGCCACCGGCGCCCACACACTCTCCGGCAATCCCGACGCCGTCAAGCGGGCAATACTGGGGAAAACGTCCTCTTCCCACACCGGCGGCTTTCACATACACGACTGCCGGGACGACCCCATGAGAACGGTGGGAGTCACCCGCCGGGGGACGGAGGTGGCGGTCTCCGAGCGTTTGTTTGCCCATCGCCGGATCATTGCCATCGGCAGTGTGGAGCCCCACTGGTTCGCCGGCTATACCGGGGGGCGAAAATCGCTGATCCCGGGAATAAGCGCGTTTGAGACGATTCGAAAAAACCACAGCCTTGCGTCGCATCCAGCATCCACGCACATGAAAACGGACGGGAATCCGCTCCATGAGGACCTGGAAGAGGCGACACGGCTTGTCATCGACGCCCACCGGGAGGCGGGGGGTGAGTCAATCACAGGGATCAACGCCGTCTCCCACAACGGCGACATCCACGCCCTGACGGCGGCGCCCATACTGGACGCCGTCGATCCGCTTCGCGGCATCGTGGACGCCGTCTACTCCACACCTGCGGATAGGGCGGATATCGTCATCGCCCTGGCCGAATCCCCCATGGATCGGGACCTGTACCAGGCGATGAAATCCTTTGAAAACATTCGCTGCGTCCTGAATCCGGGCGGCGTCTATCTCCTCGTCGCAGCCGCCCCCGACGGCGTCGGCCCCCCGCATTTTTCCCGCACCCTGGCCATGGGGAGCGTGCCGGGGAGCCTCGAAACACACCTGAAAGGGGCCTACGTCCTCGGAGACCACAAGTTCATCAATCCCCTGGAATTCACGCAAAACGGCGGACTCCTCTTGGTCTGTTCCGAGGCCCTCGCCTCCCTCCCGGAGGGTCCGGCCGCCCTCGGCTTTTTCAGGGCCGAGGAATCGTTTCCGGGCGCCGTCGATGCGGCCTTATCACACATACGGGCCGCAGGATTGGAGGCCCCGCGGGTGTCCGTCGTGCGGGATGCGGTCAATACGGTTCTCGTCTACTGATTGCACTCCCGAACTCCGTCAAAAGGCCTTGACACTTTCAAACGTGGAGGATACACTCATACAAACATCCAGGGAGTTATAAACATGAAAAACCCGACCGCATATGTCATGACCGTTGTGATGCTTATCGTTTCACTCTTCGTATTCGGCTGCGCAAAAAAGGTTGCCGAGGGTGAGGGATGGAGTATTTCCGCCGATGAATTCAGGGATATGTATGAATCCCTGCCGCCCGAGGTGGCCCCAATCCTCTCCACGCCCGAGGGGAAAAAACAATACCTGGAAAATCTCGTGATGGAGGAAATCCTCTATCATGAGGCGGGAAAGGAGGGCATTCTCGACGATCCCTACGTGATGTATATGGCGGAAAAGGCGAAACGCTCCGTCATTATCGAAGAATATCTCAGGAGAGAGCTGAGCAAGGGCCTCGTGACACCGTCTACTGAGGATATCCTCGCATTTTACGAGGAAAACAAGGACGCCTTCGATAACGCCGAGACCATCAGGGTCCGCCATATCCTCGTCGATACCCAAGAGGAGGCGGAAGAGATCCTCGAGCTGCTCAATGAGGGGGAAAGCTTCAACGATCTTGCCAGGGAATACTCCATCTGCCCCACCGGGCCGGACGGCGGAGACCTGGGATTCTTCAAGCGGGGTGACATGATCGCTGAATTTGAAGACGCCGCGTTCGCTCTGGAAAAACCGGGTGATATCAGCGATATCGTCAAGACAAAATACGGGTATCACATCATCAAGATGGAAGACAAGGATCATCTTTTGGAACAATATTATTACGACAGCCAGGATGAGATCATCATGAACCATCTGAAAAAACTCAAGGAAGCAAGCGAATATACGATTTATGAGGATAACCTGGGGTATGAAGAATAATGTGCGGTGCCCGCTCCGCGCCTCCTCTCGCGGACGTCCGGACGGGGCGGTTCTGTGCATATACAGGTGATTATATGAAAAAAATAGTTCCCGTTTTAATCATCCTAGCCCTTTTTCTCACTTCCTGTCAGTACGCGCCCTTCTCCTACTCCGAGGATCGTACGCGCCGGGATAGAATGTACTACGCCCACGAACTGGCGGACGTGCGTGAAGCCGCCATCACGGTGCTGGAAGAAAACGAGTGGAAGGTGAGGGAGACCAAGGACCCCGCGTGTATAACCGCATCGATCCGATCGCAGATCATCGGCTTCCGGGTCGCCCTTGAGATATACTTCGACGAGGAGGGGAACAACTGCTGGATGGAGATCTCCAAACACGTCCCAATGCAGATTACGCCGGGGACGAGATACGAGATCATCATGATGATTACCGACATCTTCCACAAGGTGGAGCTGGAGCTGGAGAGAAATTACTGAACGTCCGGGGGGGAGGGGGGGAGGGAGAGATATGCGGCTTTTATTCGTCTTCCCGTCGAGGCGGTGATGGTGCCCCGCTCTTCCGAGTCAGGACGTGGTTTTCATCAGATACCTGTTTTCTCCACATATATAGCACCATCGAACATTATTAGAATTAAAACGGGCCTCGAGAACGATCTCGAGGCCCGCCGTGCATAGACTTGTTTTCGTGCGTTGGGGCTACTTTTCCAGATATACGGAGTCCAATCCGATAGCGGTCTCCCTGTCTATGATGCCTCCCTCCTCGTCTCCCAGGCGCGTCTTCACCACTCCCCGATAAAAGTACGCCGCGGCGTATTCCGGGTCGAGTCGTATCGCCTTTGTGTATGCGTCCAGCGCCCGCTTGAGCCCATCCTCGCCGTCCATGCCCCGATATGCCTCGCCCAGCAGAAAATAGGGAATTGGATCGTCGCCGTCTGTGTCGATCAGCTCATCCAACACCGCCACCGCCGCCTCGTATTTTTCCATTCTGATGTACGCCGTCCCCAGATTGGAGAGCGCCATCAGCCTGAGAGGGTCCGCGTCCTTCGCCCCCATGCGTTCCGAGTATTCCAGCACTTTCAGCGCGTCGTCTATCGCTTCGCCGTACATCCCGAGCTGGACCTGTGCCATCGAGCGGTATGCATACGCATACGGATTATCAGGATCTTCCGCGACGGCCCGATCGAGAAGCTCCCCTGCCGCTTCAAAGTCTCCGGCGGCGAGGTACGAAACTCCCTCACGAACGAGTTCGCCGGCATCCTGAGATAAAACAGGGGCCGAAATCAACAGCACAAGCACGGCCGTCACAATCTGTATCGATCTTATTCTCATTATTTGTAAAAGTACTCAAGCCACTCAGGGTTCAGCTCACAGGCGCGATCGTAGTCCATCTTCGCCTCCTCGTAACGCTCCATCTCCCAGTATTCCCTGCCCCGAGCGTAATACGCCTTGTCGTTCTGAGGATCCTCAACTATCACGTGGGTAAAATCAGCAACGGCAGCAAAGGAGAGGTCCATCTGGCCGTAGACCATGCCCCGGGATATATAAGCGTCATAATTATCCTTATCCCGCTTTATAACCTCGGAAAAATCCTCAACCGCCAAATCAAAGAGATTCTTGACGGTTTCAATTTGCTCGTCGGTATAGGGAGGCTCGTAGGTGAACAGGTACAAAAGCCCCAGGCGATACCGAGCGGTTCCCCGCTCATAATATGCCTCCACGTCCTTTTTGTCCTGTTCAATCCGCTCGGTGCGGTTTTCGATAATAGACAGGAACATGTTCACCTGGTTTTGGATGATCTCCGATTCCTGAGGAAAACCGGTGACGGCCAAAAGCATCACCGCCGCAAGGAGGAAACCGGATATCGCCGCTCGTATACTGTATTTCATGACATAACTTTCTATAGTGACGAGAAGAAAATGTCAAGATGATTATAATGGAAAGCGCCCCCGATGTACACACCGGGGGCGCCTTTTTTATGTGAAGCCGCAGACAGGATATTAGTACATCCCGCCGGGGGGCATACCGCCGGGCATTGCGGGCATGCCGCCTCCCCCGTGCTCCTCGGGGATCTCCGCCACCATGGCCTCGGTGGTCAGAAGCAGCCCCGCCACAGATGAGGCGTTCTGCAGGGCGATACGGGTCACCTTGGTCGGGTCGATGATACCCGCTTTCATAAGGTCCTCGTATTCCATCTTCTGGGCGTTCAGGCCGAAGCCTTCCTTGCCTTCCTTGACCTTCTCCACCACGATGGAGCCTTCCAGACCTGCATTCTCGGCGATCTGGCGTACCGGCTCCTCGAGAGCGCGCTTGATGATATTGGCGCCGAAGGTCTCGGCATCGGAGAGCTTCAGGGCGTCGACACCCTTCAGGCAGCGCAGCAGGGCCACACCGCCGCCGGGGACGATTCCCTCTTCCACCGCGGCCCGGGTGGCGTTAAGAGCGTCTTCGACGCGGGCCTTCTTTTCCTTCATCTCCACCTCGGTGGCCGCGCCCACATTGATGACCGCCACGCCGCCGATGAGCTTCGCCAGCCGCTCCTGGAGCTTCTCACGATCGTAATCGGATGTTGTATCCTCAATTTGGGTGCGAATCTGCTTCACCCGACCTTCCAGGTCCGCCTTGCTTCCCGCACCGTCGATGATGGTGGTGTCTTCCTTGTTCACCACAATGCGCTTGGCCTTGCCCAGGTCGTCCAGCTCGATGTTCTCAAGCTTGATTCCCAGATCCTCGGCGATGAGCCTGCCGCCGGTGAGGACGGCGATGTCTTCCAACATGGCCTTCCTGCGGTCGCCGAAACCGGGGGCCTTGACGGCGACACAGCTCAGGGTGCCCCGGAGCTTGTTGACCACCAGAGTGGCCAGGGCCTCGCCCTCGATATCCTCGGCGATGATGATGAAGGGTCGGCCGGTCTTGGCGATTTTCTCAAGGATCGGCAGGAGGTCCTTCATGCTGGAGATTTTCTTTTCATGAAGCAGCAGGTAGGGCTCATCCAGGACCACTTCCATGCGCTCGGCGTCCGTCACGAAATAGGGGGACAGATAGCCGCGGTCGAACTGCATACCCTCGACGATGTCAAGGGTGGTATCCATGCCCTTGGCCTCTTCCACGGTGATAACGCCTTCCTTGCCCACCTTGGCCATCGCGTCGGCGATGATGTTTCCGATGGTCTCGTCGTTGTTGGCGGAGATGGTGCCCACCTGGGCGATCTCGGTCTGGTCCTTGGTCGGCTTGGAAATCTTTCCCAGCTCGTCGACAACGGCGCCGACCGCCTTGTCGATGCCCCGCTTGATGCTCATGGGGTCGTTCCCGGCGGCGACGAGCTTTGCGCCTTCCCGGAAAATCGCCTGGGCTAAAAGTGTTGCCGTGGTGGTTCCGTCGCCGGCCACATCCGAGGTCTTTGAGGCGACTTCCTTGACCATCTGGGCGCCCATGTTCTCGAATTTATCCTCGAGCTCGATTTCCTTGGCCACCGTCACACCGTCTTTGGTGATGGTGGGAGCGCCGAAAGACTTCTCGAGCACCACGTTTCTTCCCTTGGGACCGAGGGTCACCTTCACCGCATTGGAGAGGGTGTTGACACCCTTGAGGATTTTTTCCCTCGCATCCTGATCGAATTTAATCTCTTTTGCCATTATCGTGTGCCTCCCTTACTTCTCGATGATTCCGAGGATATCATCCTCTCTCATAATCAGGTGCTCAACACCGTCGATTTTCACTTCCGTGCCGGCATACTTGCCGAACAGAACCCGATCCCCCGCTTTCACGTCCATGGGGACCTTGGTGCCGTTATCGAGTATCTTTCCTCCGCCGACCGCCACAACTTCGCCTTCCATCGGCTTTTCCTTTGCGGTATCGGGGATGATGATCCCGCCGGAGGTCTTTTCCTCCTCATCGACACGCTTGACGATCACCCTGTCCTGTAAAGGTTTGATTTTCATGATGTTCCAACTCCTTTTAGATGTGATATTTCTAAACCACTATTGTACTGTGTGCGTAACCTGTTGAAAAAAAATATTAGCACTCAATGCTATTGAGTGCTAACGATATGGTATGACAATGACTTTCAAATTGCAAGAACTATCAGCAGAATAAATCAGATATAATCCGCAATGAAAGCCAAATAGTCAACTATTTCTCAATTTTACTGATAATTACTCATAATATCTTGCGATATCTCTCTTTTTTGCATACGAAAAAACCGTTCCACGTACGCCCGGAGTATCCCCTTCGATGGATATCCCTCCATTCAAGAAATCAATCGCCGGGAATGTGAGAAATGATCATATACACGGTGGAAAAGGGCTTTCGGCACGACCGAAAAAGAACGTGGGGCCGCCTAACCGCAACAATACGTATGAAACACTATCCGTAGTGGATGTCGTAATCCTCCACGTGGAGGCTTGCCACAGACCTGATGACGATCCGCTTTCCAACGAGCCGTTCCAGGTATTCCACTACCTCCCATTCCTCATCGTACAGCATGGCCGCCACGTCCGGATTGACCATCACCACCAGCTTTTCGCCGGCGCGGTTCGCCCCGTTCCGGTCGATTTCCCTGAAAATATCATAACAGATCGTTCTGCGGGATTTGACATATCCCTTGCCGTCGCAGTAGGAGCATGCATCCGTGAGGATCTGGGTGAGGCTCTCTCTGTTTCGTTTTCGGGACATTTCCACAATGCCGAGATCCGATATCTTGAGGATATTGGTTTTTCTCTTGTCCACCTTCAGGGCTTCATCCAGGGCCTCGTAGACCCGCTCTCGATTCTTTACGTGCTCCATATCGATAAAATCGATAATCACCAATCCGCCGATGTTCCGAAGCCTGAGCTGATGGGCGATCTCCTTGACCGCTTCAAGATTCGTCCTCAGGATGGTATCCTCCAGATCCCGCTTGCCCACGAACTTTCCGGTGTTGACATCTATGGCGGTGAGGGCCTCCGTCACCTCGATGACGATATATCCGCCGGATTTCAGCCACACCTTCTTCCCCAACGCCCGCTCGATCTCCGCTTCCAGCCCGTAATCCTCGAAAATGGGGTCCGTCCCCTCATATATCCTGATCTTGTCCGCCACCCGGGGCATGAAGTCGTCGGCGAATTCCAGAAGCCGTTTCTGCTCGTCGTTGGAGTTTATCAGCAGCCGGTCCACATCCTGGGTCAGCAGATCCCGCACCACCCGAAGAGACAGGTCCAGCTCTCGATGTATGAGGCTGGGCGAGGAGGCCTTTTCCTTTCTCTCCATGATGGCGCGCCACAGCTTGATGAGAAACTCCATGTCCGCCCGCAGCTCTTCCTCGGTCATATCCCATCCCGCGGTACGCACGATAAAGCCGACTCCCGGCGGCTTGATGGCCTCAATAAGCTCCTTGAGCCGATGTCGTTCCTCCTCGTCGTCTATCCGGCGGGAGATGCCGATCCGCTCCATTGTCGGCAGCAACACCAGAAACCGCCCGGGCAGCGAGATGTGGGAGGTGATCCTGGCGCCCTTTCCTCCCAGCGGCTCCCGGGACACCTGCACCAGCACGTCCTGACCCCGCCTGATGAGTCCCTCTATCACATCAACACTGTGTACCTGTCGGCGTTCCTCGTCGCCCTCACCCCCGGCCATTTCTCCGTTTCTCTCGATGAAGGCGTCGAACTCGTCGAAGTCGTCGTAGAAATCGGTGACATATAAAAACGCCGCCCGTTCCAGGCCGATATCGACGAAGGCCGCCTCCATGCCGGGAAGAACGCGGATGACCTTACCCTTGTAGATGTTGCCGGAGACGCCCAGGTCCTTGGGCCGCTCGATGAAAAGCTCCGCGACCACGCCGTTTTCCACCAGTGCGGCTCTGGTCTCCCACGGGTGGGAATCTATGATGATATATGACTTCATGCTTTCGCCGTATAATTCTTTTCTCTTTCTTGAGACATCGGGACGTCCTCGGACGCCGTGTCTTGGAAAAAATCGGACGTGCTCTCCCCCTTGACCACCCTGCAGTTTCTGAGGTCCCTCTCCCTCACCCCCAAAAGGGCCGACGCCACCCGATAGGGGCTGGGCGCCGATCCGTTGATGCGCACAAGCCCAAAGGTCAGGGTTTCGGACTCCCGGTGGTACTCCATCGATTCCACAAACGGTCGGACGTTTATGCGCTTCTTCTTCGCATCGCCCCCGCCCTCAAACCACACCTCGTCCCGGGATAAAAATGCGTCGATCGACTCGTCGACGTCCGGGAGGGGAACGTCCGCGCCCACAAGCGCTATCCGGTACGACAGCTGCAGATACCGCTTGGACATGTTCCCGGATGCGGCTATCGCACACGCCGCCTCCAGGCGAATCCCCCGGGGAAGCCGGGCGCTCAGTCTTTCCCGAAGGTCGTCCTCGCATACCCGCTCGGTCAGCTCCACCACGAAGGGGTCTCCTTCGGTCTCCACCCCCACGGGAAGCGCGTCCAGGAAGCTGACCTTCGGCTTCGGATTGAAACCCTCGGAATATTTCAGGGGAAGTCCCGCCCTCGCCATGCCGCGGATGATGACCGACGCGGTTTCCAGATGGCTCAGGAACCGGGCCTGGCCCGATCGGGAATAGACGCACAGATAACGATACCTCTCCGTGTCTTCCTCCGGTGTATCCGGGATTATACCGCTCCCTCCCGCCGTCTCCCCCGCCTCCGTCACCCTCACGGTCGCAAGACCATCCCCGCATACCCCGCAGCCGGTGCATCCATTCGATGCGCAATCCGGGGTGGTTACACCGTCGAACGCCCGCCGCCGCTCCTCCCACAGGTAGGCCGCGGTTACGCCGGTCTCGATATGGCTCCAGGGGAGGGGCTCTGTTCGGTCATACGCCGCTTCCGTGTAATCGGACGGGGAGAGACCCGCCCGCCTGAACGCCTCCTCCCAGAGGGAAAAATCGAACCGTTCCGTCCAGCCGTCGAATCGACACCCCAAACGATACGCCTCCATCACCGCTCGGGAGAGCCGTCGATCCCCCCGGGCGAAGACCGCCTCCATATAACTCATCTCGGCGTCGTGAAACTTCACCGACGCCCGGAGCCCTTTGAGTCTTTTGGAAATCCGAGCCTGCCTCCGCTTTGTCTCGGCGATCGGAAGGGCAGGCTGCCACTGGAAGGGGGTATGGGGCTTGGGAACAAAGGTCGAGACGCTCACGTTCAAGCCGCCCTTCTTGACGCGACGAACCTTCCTGTCCACCAACTCGACCAGACGGCACAGCTCGTCGAGGTCCTCGTCCGTCTCCGTGGGGAGACCGATCATGAAATAGAGCTTCAGAAGCCGCCAGCCGGCGTCGAACACCGCCTGAACGGCGTCGGTGATCTCAGTCTCCGTCACGTTCTTGTTGATGACATCCCTGAGCCGCTGGCTCCCCGCCTCCGGGGCGATGGTAAAACCGGTCTTCCTCACCCGCAAAATCGTCTCCATCATCTCCCGCTTGAGACTCCCCACCCTGAGAGACGGCACCGCCAACGCCACCTTGAGAGGCGCCAGGTGATCCATCAGGCGGGACATGAGAGTCTCGATTCTGCCGTAATCGCCGGAGGAGAGAGACAAAAGCGACACCTCCTCCATGCCGGTGCTTTCCCGGGCCGTGAGGGCGGAGTCGATCACCATATCGACGTCCCGCTCCCGTACCGGTCGGTAGACAAATCCGGCCTGGCAGAACCGGCATCCCCTGCCGCACCCCCGGGCGATCTCCACGCTGATACGGTCGTGTATTGCCTTTTTATTCGGCACCACGGGAGTCCGGGGAGCCGGCACCCGGTTGATGTCCGACACCACCCTGCGGGAGACAGAGACCGGGCCGTTCGGGGCGTCGGGCGAGCGAGCGATCCCCGCAAAGCGCCCGCGCTCATACCGGGGCATAAAAAATCGGGGCACATACACCCCGTCTATCTTCTCCAGCCCTCGGAGAAGGCGTTCTTTCTCCATGTCGGGACAATCACGAAGATATTCGATGATCTCTTCTATCGCCTCATCCGCCTCGCCGATGAATAGGACGTCGAAAAAATCCGCGATCGGCTCCGGATTGTAGACCGCGGCGCCCCCGCCGATTATCAGGGGATGCCCATCGGTTCGATCGGCCGTCAGAGGGGGGATACCGGAAAGCTCGAGCATGGAGACAACATTCGTATACGTCAGCTCGTACATGAGAGAAAAGCCGATCACATCGACGTCACACAGCGGCGTCTTCGTCTCCAGCGTAAAGAGCGGCGTCTCCTCCCGCCGCATCAGCGATTCCATATCCACCCAGGGCGCGTACGCCCGCTCAACGAAGACGCCCGGCATCCTCCCTGTGATATCGGCAAGAATGGATATTCCCAGATGGCTCATGCCGATCTCATACGCCTCCGGGAACGCCAGAACAAACCGGAGGTCGTCCGGCTCAGGCCCCCGCTCCGTCGTGTTTATCTCCCCGCCGATATACCGGGAGGGCATCGCGACGCCGGCGAGAGAATGTTCCAGAAATGTATGTATATCTTCTACACGTTTTGACACGTATCAATCCATGCTCGGCTTCGGTTAAATAGCGCTGTTCAGACGAGGGACAAACCACCGGTGTCGTATCGCGGGGTGGGTGCGAGCGGTGAACACTCTTCGTTCATTTTTTGTACTGTACCATGCATTGGCACGAAAGTCAACGTAACATCACCCTTTCGTCGTTTGGAGTTAGGCGCTTTCATGCTATAATACGGCATTTAAAAATTCACGGAACGGATCGGATATGACACCTCGCTTATCTTCCGGAAGTCATCGGCTTTTTTGCGTCATCTTCGCGTGTGCCCTTCTGCTAGCGCTCCTGTTCTCTGTAAAAACCGCCTTTGCCGTCAACGGCGAAATGAGCGACGGGCGCTACATGGACGAGCTGGGGGTGTGCGCCTTCACGCCCCCGGTTGGATGGGTCCTGTGGGACTATTACGGACTTGACGTCTTCTCCCCCGCCCAAAACAGGGACATCCGTCTCAGCCTCATCGCCGAGGAAACCACCGGCAATGAACTCCTTTCTGAGGTATCGGATACGGAGACGGCGACGGAACCGAACGATCCGGCGTCTCCCTTTCTCAAGAGGGAGGCGATAAGTTTCGAAAACACCTTCTCAAAGCCGGACTTCGAGATACTGTCCCTCGAAAACAGAGAGCTTTCCGGACATCCCGGCATGGAGGTGTGCGCCCGGGCCACGGTGGAAAACACGCTCTTCCCCGATACAATTATATACATCGTCCGGTACTACACCCCAACCCACATCGTGACGATGACCCTTCGCTGTCCACCGGCGTCGCTGGACGAATGGAGAGACACCTTCAATACCGCCGTCGACTCCATCACCCTCGACCCGTCTCTCGGTGAGGGCGCATCCTCCCCATGATCCCCCGGTGTCGAAATGTGCCGGTTGTCTGGACGATCGGCCACAGCAACATGGAGATCGACGACTTTCTCGGGCTCCTTCATACCCACGGCATCAGGTGCGTCGTCGATGTCCGAAGCGCGCCCTATTCCCGGCACGTCCCCCACTTCAACCGCACGGAGATCAAACGGGCGCTTGAATCCGCCGGCATCCGATATCTTTTCATGGGAGACGCCCTCGGCGGGAGGATCAAAGACGAGGACGGCGCGCGGCCCAGGACGTATGCCCAGGCTATAGCGGACCCGTCGTTTCATTCCGGGATCGATACGCTCCTGAATGAAGCGGGAGAGGCACACACCGCCGTCATGTGCGCGGAGAAGGATCCGAACCGCTGTCATCGCCGCCATATCATCGCGGCGGTCCTCGATGAGCGTGATGTTACGGTTCGCCACATCCTGTCGGACGGGAAGACGGTGACGGAAAGGGAGTTGATGGGATTATTCGGGAAAAAGACGTAAACCGACCGGCTATGATTGATCTTCGGCATCCCGGTCCGAGGAGAGGCTGATCTTGGTATACAAGCGAAAGAGAGAGGCGTTGAGCCGCCGCATCAATTTTCTCAGCTCCATGATATCCGCGTCTTTGAGAGAGCGAAACAGCCGCTCGTTTTCGGCGATGACCAGGGCGTAGAAAAAGAGCTTTCCGGCCAGCTCTTCACTCTCGTCCTTCTTCTGCGCGTTCTTCAGAGCGAGAAATTCCTTTGAAAACCGGAGCACCTCATCGGAATCGGCGAAATCCGGTCGCGGCAGGATGAGAAACATCGCCCCCACCGACGCGGCCCAAACGCCGCCGTGATCCTCCGACACGTACGACCCGCTCAGAAGCGCCCGAACGTCCTCGTCGACGATATTATCGGCATCCATCCCCCGCCAGTCGGTCAGCATCGCCTCGAGGTATTTTTTTCGGGCCACAGGCTCATCGCCCATCATGGAAAAGAGATCCCCCAGGTATCCGACGAGCCGTGCCCGGGATCTTGACGGCAGCGACGGGGCGGAGGCCTCCCCCTCCAGGCTCTCCCTGGCATCCTCGAACATGCCCGCTTTCATCAACAAATAACCCGTGGGGAATCCGTACACCGGCTGGGGGGGATCGTCGCCGAAGGTCTCGATGATCCGCCGGAAAAACAGCTCCTCGACCTGGATGGCGTATGTCGGGGCATATGCCAGCTCCTGCAGGAGCTTCCTGTATGCACGAAAACGCTTGAAAAACTCCGCGGGGGTGCCGTCCGTGTTCAAGGCCTCGTGGATGTGAAGAACAATCTTTTTTTCCCGATTGATGTGGGGGTGATGCGGATATATATTCGAAAGAGTCTCGATGTCCTCCTTCGCCTTCTCAACGTCTTGGCCTATCATCGACCGGGTAATGCCGACAAGCTTTTCCAGCGGTACATCAAAGAGGGTCGGTTCGTCAATCATGACCTCCCCCGAACAGAGGCAGATCGAATCGACGTTCCAGCGACGCGTAACAAATCCAGCATACCACGCCCTTGAGAATCTCCCCCGGTGCGGTAATCAAAAAACCGGCGCGGACGGCGTCATACACGTTCATCGGTTTGTCAAGCAGCACATTCATGGAAAAAAGAAGGTATCCAACACCGATACTATACACCACCAGCATTCCAGCCACAATACTTAAAATTCTCGCGCGCCCCTTTAATCGTCGAACCGAATATCCCACAACCAGCGACGCGGGCACGAACGCAATAAGATACCCGAACGTGGGCGAGAGGATATATACCGGTCCCCCACCCGATGCGAATACCGGAAGACCCAGAAGACCCAACAACAGATATATCGCCTGGGACAGCGCCCCGGCCCGTCCCCCTAATACGAGCCCGGAAAGATATACCATCATGGTCTGCAGCGTCAGCGGGACCGGAGGCAGGGGGATCTTGATATACGCACCCGCCGCCGTCAACGCGGAAAAAAGAGCCACCATCGTCAGAACCTGAAGCCGCGTGTGCTTATGGATATTTCACCTCCACAAGAAACAGTCCGCGGGCCGGGGCGGTTTCCCCCGCCGCCGCCCTGTCTTTCGCTAAAATCAGATCGGGCATCTCGTCGGGATCCCGCCTCCCCCTCCCCACCTCCACGAGGGTGCCCGCAATGTTTCTCACCATGTGCCGGAGAAACGCGTTTGCTTCCACGCATATCTCGATAATCCCCCCCCGATTTCGGGAGAGGACAAGCGCATATACATCCCGTATCGTCACCTCATCATCCCCCCCCGCCCCGGCGAACGACGCGAAGTCGTGAGTGCCGATGAGATGAGAAGCCGCCCGCGTCATGCGCTCCAGATCCAGCATCTCCCGCATATGCCAGACATACCGCCGGGTAAAGGGGAGGGGGGCGCCGCCCTCAGATATAAAGTAGCGATACACCCGGGCCGTCGCCGATCGACGGGCGTCGAAGTTGCCTGAGACATCCTCGACGGAAAGGATACCGATGTCGTCCGAAAGCAGTCCGTTGAGACCGCGAAAAAAGTCCTCTCGACCGATGGCGCTTTCGGTCCTGAAATGACCCACCTGGCCCAGGGCGTGCACCCCGGCATCCGTCCTCCCGGCCCCATAGAGCCGCGTGGGCGTTCCGGTCATCAGGGAAAGGATGGATTCAATCTCGCCCTGAACGGTCCGTGTGCCCGGCTGAACCTGCCAGCCGTGAAAATCCGTGCCGTCGTAGGCGATGACCAGCTTGATCGTGCGCATGTCAGATAAAAAAGAACGGCATCACAAGGAGGGACACGATCGCGGCATAGAAATCGACCTTTTTGAAGCGGAGCTCCCGATACATTGTCCGGGAAATGCCGGTCATGTATCCGCGGCATGTCATGGCGATTGCAAGCTCATCGGCCCGCTTGAAGGAGAGATGAAACAGGGGAATGAAGATGGGCACCAGCTTTCTGGCCCGCGTTACAAGGCCGCCGGCTTCGAAATCGATGCCCCGGGATTTCTGGGCGTTGATAACGCGCCTGGCCTCCATGAGCAGGATGGGCACGAACCTGAGGGTCAGCATCATCATCATGGCGAAATCCCCCACCGGCACCTTCCATCGCTCAAGGGGAGACAGGCCCCGCTTCAGGGCTGTGGTCAGCTCCAGGGGGGTTGTCGTGAGGGTCAACAGGGACGACAGGAGTATAATGAAAAATATCCGAGCCGTCACCAAAACGCCGTTTGCGACCCCCTCACGGGTAACGTTGATCTTCCAGATGGGAAACGGGGCGATGGATTCACCGGGGGTAAAAAAGAAATGAGCGATCGATGCGAACAGAAACAGCCATATAAACGGCGCAATTCCCTTGAGCGTGTAGGCAAGGGGAATCTTCGAAAGCCTGATTATCAAAAACACACAGAGGCCGAGGAGGACAAACTTCAGGGGCTGTTCTATGAAAAAAACAACCACCATCAAAACGACGAGCACAATAAATTTCAGTCGTGGATCCAGTCTGTGGATGACGGATTCTGCGGGCATATATTGCCCGAGGGTGATGTCCTGGAGGATTCTCATGATTGCCGGAACATTACTTTGCGCTTGCGATTCCGGTCAGCACCCAGGTGGTGCTGTCGAAATTCCATGTAAAAACCAGGATCTTGTTGAACGTCTCCATGCGCATGAACGTAAAGGCATATGTTGCAGCCCGTTTCTCGCCGTCGGACAATTCATAGGTTACATCAATATTCGCAACCCGCTTGTAGATTGCATATCTCGCAAAGGAGGATACCTCTTCCTCCCGAGTGGTCATCTTTTCCACCAGAAAATAATTGAACACCAAAAAGTTGGAGAGAGCGGCGCCCTTAAGTTTGGGCCCCCGCTCAGGTGATTTTTCCAGGGCCGCCAGATCTTTTGTATTCGATTCTATCTGGCTGTAAATATTCTCTATATATGCTACGTTCTTGAGCTGCTCCTTCTGGAGGGTTTGAAGCATGTCTTTTGATTTTTTCAGGGCTTTAACGTTATCACGCATGGTGTCGTACTTCCGATTTATCACGTCGACGATTCCCTGATATTCGCCCTTGTACCGATTATACTGCGGAGCCACTTCCCCAAGCTCCTTGGTCAGCGCCTCCAACTCAATCTTATTCGCCACATGTCCCGGGCTTTCGTCTTCGCCGATCGGGCCGTCATATGCGGCGATTCGTCGCTTCACGTCGGCGATCTCCTCCTCGAGTACCAGGTGCCTCTCCTCTAACTCGGCAAATTCCCCCTCGAAGGCGCCCAGCTCCTCCTGTCTCTTGTCTTCTATGTCCCGCTCGTTTAGATTCTCGTTCACAACGATCTCCTCCAGGGAGGCGATCTTCGTGTTCAGGGCTTCAATGGTATCTGCAACTTCAACCTGTCGGTTTTCCGTGCTGTTCAGCTCCCGTTTACCGCCTTCGATTCGGGTTTTCAAATCCTCGATTTCAATTTCAACTTCATAGGTGGTGAGGAACGAATCCATCTCGCCACGCAGCTTGCCGGATGCAACTTCCGTCTCCTCCGAGACATCCAGAGAATTCCATGAAGATATTGTCGCATCGCCGGGCAGCGGATTGGGAAGCTTCGAGTTGAATCCGAGGATCTTTCCGTCAATCAGGTTTCTGTTGATGCCGTTTTCAAAGGATTCCACCGAAAGCGGTTCTCTCGGAACAGATATCCAATATACCAAAAAGATGAGCAATACGATTATGATGGGAATGGATATCTTAATGACCGGCGTCAGCAGCTCCAAAAGGCTGGCTTTATAGTAATACCGCTGTTTCGGTATCCGGGTAACGAATTTATCGGTGGCAAGCGTCACCTCGGCGTCGCCATCGCTAACCGTCGGCCGAACGGCTTCCCTTTGAACCTTATGTTCAGGAGTAAGCAACGTATCAAACGGCCCTCGTTCGAGAACAATATTGAAATCGTCCTTCGGGGCTTTTACTTCAGAATCATCGCCTGATGTGGGAACGAAATCGAACACATCGTCGAATCGTTCCTCGATATAATCCACGGTTTGGGAAAACTGATCCCGTTCATCGATCAGGTCTTCATCAATAACGATGTCATCGGTATGGCTTGTATGAAGATCGTCACGAATCATATCGCTGTCGTCGTCCAGAATGAGTTCTTCCCGTCGATCGGTGGAGAGAGATTCGTCATCCGGGCTGCTCATATCATATCTGTCAAAGACGATTTCTTCGCCGCCTCCGGAGTGTTCCGGTAACACCGACGACGGTTCCGAAAAATCTTTTTGCGGGCCGCCGGGGGGTTCGGTTTCAAGAGAAAGATCGTCATCGCCCATCTCGATCTCAATGGTCATGTCCTCTTCATCTTCAACTATCGAATCCAGGATGGACGAATCGTAGCTTTCCTCCGCATCACGGTATCCGGCCTCTATCACCTCTTCGTGAGAAAAGGCGCCGTCAAACTCCATCGATTCCCGATCGTCGCTCTTCCCCTGAAGGATTTTCAGGATCTCCAGGGTGATGTTCTTGTTGCTGATAATTGAAACGCCGATGGAAGGGGAGTCGTGAAAATGCGTGGCCAGAAATTTCAGCAATTCAGAGGAGGAATTCGTATCCATGGCCAGCTGCCTGAGTTCCGGCTCGGAAAGCTTGAGCATCGAGCCGACGGCCTCTTCACGAATATGTCGATCCTCGTCATGAAAGAGCAAGCCGAGAATTTCAGGCGGCGTGGGGGTTCCGTTCGGCATGGTGCCCCCGGCGAGGATTAAACGATCCTGTCGAGTGAGGCCCCCCGATCTGATCAGATCAAGATATTTTTTCAAGACACCTGGATCAGTCATGGCCGTTGCATGCCGAAAATAGAAAAATCCATATATATTCGATTAGATGTATCCATCAATGAGAAGCTCGGCGATTTGGACTGCGTTGAGCGCCGCCCCCTTTCTGAGATTGTCCGAGACGACCCAGAGATTCAATCCGTTCTCGATGGAAAAATCCTTGCGAATGCGGCCCACGTAGGTATCGTCCTTTCCCGCGGCATTGATCGCCAAGGGATACAGGTTTTTCCCCGGCTCGTCCATCACCACAACGCCGGGCGCCTTTGCCAGGATCTCTCGGGCGCGCTCAGGTGAAAGAGCGCCGTGAAATTCCACATTCACCGACTCGCTGTGACCGTAGTAGACAGGCACCCGAACGGTAGTGGCGGTCACCGCGATGTCGGGGGCCTCAAGGATCTTCCTGGTCTCGTTGACCATCTTCAGCTCTTCCTTGGTATATCCGTCTTCCGTGAACACGTCGATGTGAGGAAGGCAGTTGAAGGCGATCTGGTGCGGATATACACTCGAAACCGCGGTCTTCCCTTCTACAATCGCCCGGGTCTGTTTCTCAAGCTCCATAATGGCCTGAGCGCCCGTACCGGACACTGCCTGGTAGGTGGAAACGACGACCCGTTTGATCTTCACCTCGTCATGCAGGGGTTTTAAAGCCACAACCATCTGAATGGTCGAACAGTTCGGATTCGCGATGATCCCGCGGTTGGTATAGTCGGCCACGGCATGCGGATTCACCTCGGGCACCACCAGGGGGACGTCGTCCTCCATTCGAAAGGCGCTCGAATTGTCAATCACCACGGCACCGGCCGACGCCGCCGCCGGAGCGAATTCCAGGCTGCGGCTTCCACCGGCGGAAAAGAGGGCGATATCAACACCGTCGAAGGAATCCTTCGTCAGCTCCTCTACCGCCACATCCTCACCCCGAAAGGAAAGACGCTTTCCGATGGACCTTTTTGATGCAAGGAGTTTGATCTTGCCTGTCGGGAAGTTCCGCTCCTGGAGGATTTTGATCATCTCGCTTCCCACGGCACCCGTTGCGCCCGCAACCGCCACAGAGTAGTTCTTTTTCTGAGTCATTTGAAAAACCGCGTATTACTCGAAATGAAAATGTTACGTGTTCGATATCCGTCGGGCGATTTCATCGCCCATCTTCGACGTGCCTGCTATCGATTCCCCCCTCGTGGCGATATCCGCGGTGCGCAAACCCTCCCGCACAGCATCTCGAACCGCGCGCTCTATGGCCCGGGCGGCCGCCTCCTCACCCAGCGAATATTCCAGCATCATCGCCGACGATAAAATCGTGGCGATCGGATTGGCGACGTCTGTGCCGGCGATATCCGGGGCGCTGCCGTGAACCGGCTCATACATCCCGAACATCACCCCGTCGCCCATGACCCCTCCCAGACTTGCCGATGGGAGCATGCCGATGGAACCGGTGAGCATGGCCGCCTCATCGCTCAGTATATCACCGAACAGGTTCGTTGTCAAAATTGTATCGAACTCCCCCGGCCTTCTGATGAGCTGCATGGCGCAGTTGTCCACATACATGTGCTCAAGCTCTATATCCGGATAATCGCCGCCGATCCGCACGACCACCTCCCGCCACAGCGCCATGGACTCTAAAACGTTCGCCTTGTCCACAGACGTCACTTTCCCCTTTCTCGTTCGGGCGATCTGGAAGGCGATCCGGGCGATTCGCTCGATTTCCGCCTCGGAGTACGACAGCGTATTGATCCCCACCCGCCGGCCGGCCTCCCCGCTGATGCCCCGGGGCGTGCCGAAGTAGATGCCCCGGTTCAGCTCCCGGACCACCATGATATCGATACCCCGGATGACCTCCTCCCTGATGGTGGAGGCGTGGGCCAGCTCTTCAAACAGGATCGCCGGCCGAAGGTTGGCGAACAACCCCAGGGACTCCCTCAACCCCAAAAGCGCCGCCTCGGGACGCCTGTCCGTGGAAAGGTCGTCCCATTTCGGTCCGCCGACGGCGCCCAAGAGCACGGCATCGGCGTCCCTCGCCGCCTGGAGGGTTTCCGCGGGCAGCGGCTCTCCGGTCTGGTCTATCGCCTCCCCACCCACCGGGGCACGGGTAAACGAGAGGGAGAACCCGAACAGATCCGCCGTCCGCTCCAGGACCTTCACCGTCTCCCGCACTACCTCAACCCCCACCCCGTCTCCGGGGAGCAGCAGAACAGAATGTACCCTCTGTGTCATGATTTTCCCGTCTTTTTCTCTTTCTTCTTCAGGTGAGGAATCAGCCCCCCGTCATCCAAAAGCTCCCGCATAAAGGGAGGGATCGGCTTTGCATGGAAGGTTTTCCCGGTGGTCTCATTTACGATCTCACCGGTTTCAATGTCCACAGATACGGCATCTCCCATGTTGATATCTCGCGCCGCCTCGGGCGACTCCAGGATCGGAAGCCCGGTGTTGAAGGCGTTTCTGTAGAATATCCGGGCGTAGCTGTCCGCAATAATCAACGACGCTCCGGCGACCCTGAGGGCCACGGGGGCGTGCTCTCGGCTGGAGCCGCACCCGAAGTTTCTGCCCGCCACGACGATGCCTCCGCCCCGCACGGAGCGGCGAAAATCGGGGGCGTAGTCCTCCAGGGCGTGACTCCCCAGTTCCTCCGGGTCGGAGGTGTTCAGAAACCTCGCGGGGATGATGGCGTCGGTGTCGACATCATCGCCCAATATGTATGCATGTGCGGAAATTTTCATTGCTGTCGCTCTCTTGTGCCTTGTGACGGGATCACATCGTATACCGATTCAGGCATGAACTGTCATCAAAAAAACATCGGGGCCTTTGGCACACCGGGGTGAGTGGCCCGCTTTCTCACCCTACTCGAATTGTTTGGGACACCCAAAGGATTGCTATCGTTCCATCTACAGGCCCAGCTCCTCCGGCCCCGCGATACGGCCCAGCACCGCCGACGCCGCCGCCACCGCAGGATTTGCGAGATAGACCTCGCTTTTCGGGTCTCCCATTCGCCCCTGGAAGTTCCGGTTGGTGGTCGCGATCGCACGCTCGCCGGCGGCCAGGACCCCCATGTGCCCCCCCAGACACGGTCCGCAGGTGGGGGGACCGATCGTCGCGCCGGCGTCCAGGAATATTTCAAACAACCCCTCGCGGAGGGCCGTTCGATACACCTCCGGCGTGGCGGGAATGATGATCAGGCGAACGTCCGGATGCGCCTTTCTCCCCTTCAGCACCTCTGCGGCGACCCGCAAATCTTCAATGCGGCCGTTGGTGCACGACCCGATGACGGACTGATCGATGGCAATATCCGAAAGCTCGCCTGCGGCTTTTGCATTGGACGGAAGGTGCGGCAGTGACACCTGGGGCTGGATCTTCGAGACGTCGTATTCCCGTACGTCCACATAGACCGCCCCATCGTCGCTTTCCAAAACGATATGGTTCCTCTCGGTCCTTCCGGCAAGAAAGGCCTTCGTCTTTTCGTCCGGGGCGCACACACCGCACTTCCCCCCGGCCTCGATGGCCATATTGGCCATCGTCAGACGCCCCTCGATGGAGAGATCATCGATGGCGGGGCCCGTAAACTCCATCGCTCGATACAGGGCGCCGTCCACGCCGATATCACCAATGGTATGGAGAATAAGGTCCTTTCCGCTCACCCACCTTCCGGGGGTTCCGTGATAGACGAATTTCATCGATTCCGGGACCTTGAGCCACACCTGCCCTGTCATCATCACCCCCGCCAGGTCCGTGCTCCCCACGCCGGTGGCGAACGCCCCCAGGGCGCCGTAGGTGCAGGTATGGCTGTCCGCACCGACGATAAGATCGCCGGGAACGATCAACCCCAGCTCCGGGAGCAGGGCGTGCTCCACGCCGCAGTCGCCCCCCTCATAGAAATGGATTATGTCCATGTCTTTTGCGAATTTTCGCACCATCTTACACTGGTTGGCGCTGTCGATATCCTTGTTGGGGGTGAAGTGATCACATACCAGGGCGATCTTTTTCGCATCGAATACCCGCTTTAATCCCGCCTCGTTGAATACATCGATGGAAAGCGGCGCGGTAATGTCATTGGCCAGGGCAAGGTCCACATCAGCCATTATCAGGTCGCCGGGGGCGATGTCATCCGCCCCCGAGTGCCGCGCGAGAATTTTTTCTATGATCGTCATGGGCATGGGGGAAGCTCCTGCTGCTGAAAGTGACAAAGAATGTTTTTTATTTTACATATAATATGAAAAAGGCGCACCCGCTCAACAAAACCGGGTGCGCCGAGTATCGCGCATGTGACGCAATTAGATCGTCTGCACCCGGGGCAGCTCCTTCTTCTTGCGCTTCTCCATTTTATTCAGCGCGTTGATAAACGCCATGGCCGATGCCACGATGATGTCCGTATGAGATCCGGTTCCCACCGACCGAAAGGTCCCGTCCTCCAGCCTGACCGTCACCTCGCCCAGGGCGTCGGTGCCTCCGGTGATGGACTTGACCTCATAGCTTAACAGCGTACACTTGGCCTTGACCATTTTGGAGATGGTTTTGAACACCGCGTCCACCGGTCCGTCGCCGAAATCGGCCTGGCGCACCGTCTGCCCGTCGATGGAGAGGGTGACGGTTGCGGTGGGGATGGTGTCCGTCCCGGCGCTGAAGGAGAGAAACATCAACCGATATCGGTCCGGGATGCGCAACACATCCTCGGCGATGATGGCGGCGATGTCCTCGTCGAACACGTTCTTTTTCTTGTCGGCCAGCTTTTTGAAGCTCTTGAACGCCTTTTCTATCTGCGAGTCGTTGAGAGAATACCCCATTTTCTTTATGCGCTCGCGAAACGCGTGGCGTCCGGAATGCTTTCCCAGCACCAAATGTGAGCTGGTGTAGCCCACGCTTTCCGGGGTCATAATCTCGTAGGTGAGCTTTTCCTTGAGCACACCGTCCTGATGGATACCCGATTCATGGGAAAAGGCATTCGCTCCCACAACCGCCTTGTTGGGCTGCACCCTGATGCCGGTGATGGCGCTGATCATTCGGCTTGTGGGGTAAATCAGCTCCGTGTTGATGTTCGTATCAAGACCGTAGCCGTCCCGTCTCACCTTGAGGGCCATCACAAACTCCTCAAGAGACGTATTGCCGGCCCGCTCCCCGATCCCGTTGATGGTACATTCCACCTGTCTGGCGCCGCTCTGGACCGCCGCCAGGGAATTTCCCACCGCCAGGCCCAGGTCGTTGTGACAGTGAACGGACACCACGACGTCATGTATGCCGGGGACATGCTCAAAGAGATACTCGATGATGGCGGCGTATTCTCCTGGGATGGTGTAGCCCACCGTGTCCGGGATGTTGACTGTGGTGGCCCCGGCTTCGATGGCCACCGTGATGACCTGGGCCAGGTACTCCCAGTCGCTGCGGGTGGCGTCCATTGCGGAAAACTCCACATCCCCGCACAATGAGCGTGCCCGCTTGACGGAGGCCTTGGCGATCTTCAGCACCTCCTCCCTGGACTTCTTGATCTGGTAGTCCAGGTGGATGTCGGAGGTGGAAATGAAGGTGTGAAGCCGTGGTTTGGCCGCGTCTTTTACGGCATCAAACGCCACGTCGATGTCTTTTATCTTGGCCCGGGCGAGCGCCGCCACGACAGGCGTCTTTACCGATGCGGCGATCCTTTTTACCGCGTCAAAATCCCCACGGGACGACACCGGGAATCCGGCCTCTATCACGTCCACGCCCAGCCGTTCCAGCTGCTGGGCGACCAGTATCTTTTCTTCGTCGTTCATGCTCGCCCCCGGAGACTGTTCTCCGTCCCGGAGGGTGGTGTCGAATATAATGACCTTGTCATTCATTGCTCTATCCTGTCAATTGCTGTTTCATACTTTCCGCTGGAATCAACCGATTTGTTCCTCGGCATCCAGCTCATCCAACTCCTTGGAACGCCCCGTGAGCATCATATACAGATACCCAAGAGGCCCGGATAGAGCATATAGGGAGAACACGGTAAATAGCATGATCTCCGGCTTCGTTGCAATGAATATCGCAACAAGGATGATCAGCACCAGTACATTGACCGGCCGCCGTCGAGACGCATCCAGGTCCTTGAAACTGAAATACTTGATGTTGGAAATCATCAGAAGACCGGTAACGTACACCAGGAGCAACAGAAAAAACCGCCAGTATTCCACGGAAACGTCCATGTTGATAAAGAACAGGACCGTGGATGCGTTTACCAGGGCCGCCCCCGGCGAGGGGATTCCCAAAAAGTACTTCTTATCAACGGTGCTCACCTGGACATTGAACCGGGCGAGACGGAGCGCCGCGCATATCACATAGAGCGCAGCCCCGAGCCAGCCGAGACGCTCATAGGGGGTCAGCGCCCACTGGTACATCAAAATGCCCGGGGCCACCCCGAACGAAACGAGGTCCGCCAGGGAATCGTACTGCACCCCGAATTCACTCTCCGTATGGGTCAGGCGGGCGACCTTCCCGTCCATGGAATCGAAAAGGACCGAGATGAAAATAGCCCAGACCGCGTGTATGTAGTGACCCGAAATCGATGAGATGATGGAATAGAAGCCGGAGACAAGGGCCATTGTGGTCAATAGGTTCGGGAGCACATAGATGCCCTTTTTCAGGTCATCTTTCTTGATCCGACGCCCGCCGGCGCGTCTCTTCCTCTTTGCTCTTTTTTCAATTTCGTCACTCATGGCAACTCTCCCAAAACCGTTTCCCCGGCCCTCACCTTGTCTCCCTCCGTAACCCGAATAACGGTATCGGGGGGAAAATACACATCCAGGCGGGAGCCGAATCGAATCAGGCCGAACCGCCGCCCTTTTTCCACCGCGTCCCCACGGGACACGTAACAGACGATGCGCCGGGCGACGATACCCGCAATCTGCACCACCATAATTTTCACACCCTCTTCATTTGTAATGACAAGGGCGTTTCGTTCATTGTCGGTAGAGGCCTTTTCGAGCCGTGCCACCAGGAATTTCCCAGGATAATAGACCACCTCTTCCGCCCGGCCCGACATCGGAATCCGGTTCACGTGCACGTTCCAGATGGACATGAATACGCCGACGCGAACGGCGTCACCATTTAAAAGCGTATCCTCCTTCATCCGGGTAATATCGAGAACCGTGCCGTCGGCGGGGGATACCACCTCTTTCGGATCGTGGGGGATGTCCCGATTCGGGTTTCTAAAAAACATCGCCACAAAGACGCATATCGCACCCAAAGGCACCGCCGCAAATATCGCCGCACCGGGGAAGAAATGACGGACGACGAGCGTCACACAGACCGCGACGGCGAGGGCCAATAAGATGAAGGGAATCCCCTCAACGGCGACTGGTGTATGCCGATTCTTCATGGTTAGTTTTTCTCTCTATCAACCTTCTTGTCTTTTTCCAGCCAGCTCATCATCCCCCGGAGCCTTTTCCCCACCTCCTCGATGGGGTGCTCCTCGCCCCGCCTCGTCAACGCATTGAACACCGGGCGGTTCACCTTGTTTTCCAGGGTCCACTCCCGGGCGAAGCTGCCGTTTTGAATCTCCGCCAGTATCCGCTTCATCTCCCGGCGGGATTCTTCGGTGATTATCCTGGGCCCCCGGGTCATGTCGCCGTACTGGGCGGTGTTGCTGACGGAATAACGCATGTTGCTGATGCCTCCCTCGTATATGAGGTCCACAATCAGCTTCAGCTCATGGAGGCACTCAAAATACGCCATCTCCGGCGAATATCCGGCATCCACCAGGGTGTCGAATCCGGCATAGATGAGCTGCGTGATTCCGCCGCACAGCACCACCTGCTCGCCGAAGAGGTCCGTCTCCGTCTCCTCCCGAAACGTGGTCTCTATTACCCCCGCGCGGCCGCCGCCGATGGCCGAGGCGTAGGCCAGGGCCACATCCTTCGTATCGCCGGCGGGGTCCTGACCGACGGCGATCAGCATGGGCACGCCCCTCCCCTGTGTGTATTCATAGCGGACCATGTGACCGGGGGCCTTGGGCGCCACCATGAAAACATTCACATCCTTGGATGGGACGATCTGGTCGAAATGGATGTTGAAGCCGTGGGCGAAGGCCAGGTAGCTGCCGGAAGAAAGGGCCCCGGCGATGGTCTCCCGGAAGAGATCGCCCTGAATTTCGTCCGGGACGAGGATCATGACGATATCCGCCCAGTCCACCGCATCGGCGGGCGAGAGCACCGTAAATCCCGCGGCCTCGGCCTTCTTTCTGCCGACGCTCTGGGACCGAAGCCCCACGCGGACATCCACACCCGAATCTCTCAGGTTGTTTGCGTGGGCGTGGCCCTGGGAGCCGTATCCGATGACGGCCACTTTTTTACCGGTAATCAGGTCTTTTTTTGCGTCCTTATCGTAGTATATCTCCATGAATACCTCTTTGTCCCCGTATCTTTATGATTTTACTCTTTTTGCATCACAACAACAATATGTTTTCTCCCGCAAAGCACAAAACACCCCCCCGTCCCCGGCGGGCGTTAAACCAGGAGCATCTTGTCAATGGGCGAATCGACGGGAACCATCGGGAAGACGTTTTCGTTCTCGTCAACGACGAAATCCATTATCACCAGACGATCTATCTTGATGGATTCCTCGATGGCCGGGATCACGTCTTCGGGTTTTTCGATTCGCATCCCCACGGCTCCGTAGGCCTCGGCCAGTTTCACAAAATCCGGAGAAAGCTCCATCCTCGTGTGGGAATAGCGCTCCTCGTAGAAGAGTTCCTGCCACTGCCTGACCATTCCCAGATATCCGTTGTTGAGAATGGCGATCTTCACCGGCAGACGGTGCTGTATGGCGGTGGCGATTTCCTGGATATTCATCTGGATGCTGCCGTCGCCGGCGATATCAAACACCAGACGATTCGGGAAAGCCACCTGGGCGCCGATGGCGGCGGGAAATCCGTATCCCATGGTGCCGAGACCCCCGGAGGTCAACAACGTCCGGGGATCGTTGAAGCGGAAAAATTGGGCCGTCCACATCTGGTTCTGCCCAACCTCCGTGGCGATGATGGCGTCTCCCTTTGTGACGTTGTATATCGATTCCACAACATACTGGGGCTTGATGACGTCTTTTTTCTGGGTATATTCCAGAGGATAGGTGGTCCTCCACTGTTCTATCCGGCCGATCCAGTCCTTTCTCCCGGTCTTCCAGTATTTTTTCAGCTTACCGGCGTGCTTGAGCATCTGAACCAGGACGTTTTTGACGTCCCCCACCACCGGATAATCCACAATGATGTTCTTGCTGATCGATGTGGGATCGATATCGAT
Source organism: Candidatus Zymogenaceae bacterium (assembly GCA_016931225.1). Lineage (NCBI taxonomy): Bacteria > Deltaproteobacteria > Candidatus Zymogeniales > Candidatus Zymogenaceae > Candidatus Zymogenaceae bacterium. The sequence goes on along the minus strand of JAFGFE010000018.1, from coordinate 167,607 downwards.
ATGAACGATCTTCGCCCGGGGCGCAAATTCCTCCACCTTTCCGGTCACCCGGTCGTCGAACCGGGCGCCCACGGCGATCAGCACGTCCGCGTGGGTGACGGCCATATTCGCATGATACGTGCCGTGCATGCCCAGCATCCCCAAAAACAAGGGATGAGTGCCCGGGAAACCGCCCAGTCCCATGAGGGAGGCGGTCACCGGTATCGACATCTTCTCCGCCAGCTTCACCACCTCCCCCGCCGCCGAAGAGGAGATAACCCCCCCGCCGATATACAATACCGGACGTTCGGCATTGGAGATGACCTCGAACGCCCGGCGCACCTGTTGTGCATCCGGCTCGGCATGGAAGGAGTAGCTTCTGATATGAATGTCTCCCGGGGGCTCGAATTCCACCGACGACCCGATAACGTCCCGAGGGAGGTCCACTACCACCGGACCCGGCCGCCCGGTGCGGGCGATATAGAACGCCTCTTTTATGATCCGGGCGAGGTCATGCGTGTTCTTGACCAGAAAATTATGTTTGGTGCAGGGACGGGTGATCCCCACAGTATCCGCTTCCTGGAAGGCGTCGTTCCCGATGAGCATGCTGGGAACCTGCCCGGAAAAGACGACCAGGGGGATGGAATCCATGTGCGCCGTGGCCAGGCCCGTCACCGTATTTGTGGCCCCCGGACCGGAAGTGACCAGCACCACCCCCACCTTCCCGGTGGACCGGGCGTAGCCGTCCGCGGCGTGCACCGCCGCCTGTTCGTGGCGCACAAGAATGTGCTTCAGGGGATACTCGGGCATACGGTGATAGAGATTCAACACCGCGCCGCCCGGATATCCGAAAATAACCTCAACCCCCTCGTCCAGGAGTGTTTCGTAGAATATTTCGCTTCCTTCCTTAATCATCGTCTGCTGAGATTCCTGCTGATATCCATCAGGATAAAAAGGTAAAAATCCACCCACGTCCGCTCATATCACCCGGTCTGTGAATACGTGCTATCGGTGCTTTTTGAGAATCCGCTCCATTTTGTCCTTGCCCTTGAGCTTTTGCTTCTGGATGTTCTTGCGTTCTATCTCCTCGGCGGGAGTCAAATAGGGTTTCCGGTTGAACTCCTCAAGAATTCGTTCGAAACTCTCGTGTTCCTCGGCCAGCGCTCGAAACTCGGGATCTTCTTCCATCAGTTTCCTTTTCATTTCCTCTTCTGTCCGACTCATACCCACAACCCCTTCTTAAAATCGATATAATCGAATTATAGTAAATAAAAAAATGTGCGATGTCAATGCCCCAATGACAGGTCTTTGTTCATCCTTCGCTCGTAGTTAATCTCCGCATCGGAACGGCGTATATACAGCGGTACGATGTCCCGATCATCAATCAATTGACCGCTTTCAAAACCCCGCCTCGCCATTTCGGCGCATACCGCCCCGTCAGGGTGCCGGTATTCCTCGGGCACGACGACATGACCCCGGTCGTGCGGTCTCTCGAGAAGATCGCAGCCGCTCCCTACCAGGACCGATGGTTCTTTCAGCTCGTCCAGCAGTACCCCCGGCGTAATCGTCCGATAGGGGGTCTCCCGAACCAGCCCGTCCCCCTCTCCCAGCCGATAGCTTGCGCTGTACAGCTCTCCCCGCCGGGCGTCTATCACCGACGCGACGCGCGCGCCCCCCCTCATCATGTCGCGCCAGGAAGTGGTAGAGACGGCGGTCCCGGCGGTTTTCAGGCCCTCGGCATACTCCAGAAGCCCGCCGGCCAGCACGTCCAGGGTGGATATACCAATCAAAGGCACATCGTGGGCGTAGGAAAGCGCCTTCATGGTCGATACGCCGACGCGAAGGGCGGTGAACGATCCGGGGCCCAGCCCCACCGCCAGGAGGTCCAGATCAGAAAAAGCGAGGCGCGCCTCCCTCAAAGCCTCGATGATCGCCGAAAGCAGCGTCTCCGAGTGGTTTTTATCCGGCAGCGTGACACGCCGGGCGCACAAACGCCCGTCCTCAACGATCCCCACCCCCGCCCTCGGCGTGGCGCTGTCCACACCCAGCACGATCATCGCGGCTACCCTCCGGAAATCAGGCGCGAAATATCAAAATAGAACGCCAGCGCCATCAACGCCACCAGCAGCACGAGGCCGATCTGGAGGGCGATCTCTTTGATCCGAAGATTTATGGGCCTCCCGATGACGCCCTCGATGACGAAAAACATCAGATGCCCCCCGTCCAGTATCGGCACCGGGAGCAGGTTCAAGATGCCGAGGTTGATGCTGATAAGGGCGAGGAAATAGAGAAACTCCATCAGGCCCAGCCGGAACGCCTCGGCGGAGACCTGGGCGATTAAGATGGGACCCCCCAGGTTATTCAGCGGGACCTCGCCCGAGAACATCTTGCCGATGACAAGAAAGGTGATGGCCACTATCCTTCCCGTCTCAGACACCGACGAGCCGATCGCCCCGATCGGCCCCCTCCGATCGTAGTGGTACGAGTCGGACATGGAGATGCCGATCATATACACCTCGTCGGGGAGCATCAGCTCGTTGGTCCCCTCCCTGAGCTCCGGGGTGATGTGAATGACGAGTTCTCCGGTTTCACCGTCCATCGTCCGCTCGACGATAAGCTCCAACTCCCCGCCGCCGGACTCCTGGATCAGCCGGGACATCTCCTCCCACTCGGTGACGGGTATGCCGTCGATGGAGGTGATCCGGTCTTCGGCCATCAGACCCGCCCGCTCGGCGGGGGAATTTGAAAGCACATCCCCCACCACCGATTCCAGCACCGGGACCCCCAGCATGAACACGATCCAGAGGGCGAAGACGGCAAATATGAAATTCGCCACCGGCCCCGCCGCAACGATGAATAATTTCTTAAACGTCCCCTGGGTCAGAAACGAGAAGGGGGCCTCCTCCGGCCCGAGGTCTTCGGTGGGATCGTCTCCCAGCATCCTGACATACCCGCCCAGGGGTATCGCGGAGATCATATAGTCGGTATGCCCAACCTTTTTTCCGAAAAGCCTGGGGCCGAATCCGAGGGAAAACTTGAGCACCCGCACCCCCGACGCCTTGGCGGCCAAAAAATGCCCCAGCTCGTGTACAAAGATCAAAATTCCCAGCACCACGATAAATGCGATTACCGTGCTCATAACTCTTCTCCTGCATTTTCGGCGGCCCCTCGGGCCCAGCGGTCCGCTTCGAACACGTCCTCCAGGTCCGGGGTATCCACCACAATATGTCGTTCCATCACCGCCGCGACGATCGACTCGATGGCGGAAAACGGAAGTTTTCGGTCCAAAAAAAGCTCCACCGCCCGCTCGTTCGCCGCGGAGAGCACCGCGGGCATCGTCCCGCCCACAGCTAACGCCCGACGCGCCAGTCCCAGGGCGGGAAAGCGGGCCTCGTCCGGGGGAAAGAAGGCAAGCCCCCCCTCGACATCGGAAAGCTTCAGCCTTTTGACCTGTGTCTCAATCCTCTCCGGATATGACAGGGCGTAGGCGATGGGTATACGCATGTCGGCGGTCCCGAGCTGTGCGATCTGCGATCCGTCCCGATACTCCACCAGGGAATGCACGATGCTCTGGGGGTGAATCAGGACGTCGATCTTCTCCCCCGGAACGTCGAACAGCCACCTCGCCTCGATGATTTCCAGCGCCTTGTTCATCATCGTGGCGGAATCCACGCTGATCTTCGCCCCCATATTCCATCGGGGATGCCGCACCGCCTCCTCGGGCGTCACGTCATGAAGATCGTCTCTCGTCCTCTGCCAGAACGGCCCCCCGGATGCCGTGAGGATGAGACGGCTGATATGCTCATGTCGGTGCCCCTTCAGGGCCTGGAATATCGCGTTGTGCTCGCTGTCCACCGGAAGGAGGCGCACACCCCTTCGCTTCGCTGCGGCCGTCACGATGCTTCCCGCCGCCACCAGCGTCTCCTTGTTCGCCAGAGCGATGTCCACCCCCGCATCTATCGCGGCAAGTGTGGGCCCCAAGCCCACGGACCCCACCACCGAGGTCAGAAGGATATCCGCATCGGACTGCGCCGCGGCCGTGAGCATTCCCTCCTCTCCGGCCAACACCCGCACACCCCGGGGTATCAGTTTTTTCAACGCTTCCGCCGCCTCCGGGTCACCCATCGCCGCAAGATGCGGCTCGAAGCGTCGGACCTGTTCGGCCATCAGAGAAACGTTTTTCCCCGCCGTCAGGGCCGTCACCGAGAACCGCCGGGGATACCGGGCGATGACATCCAGCGCCTGGGTGCCGATGGACCCGGTGGAGCCAAGAATCGCCACCTGTTTCATAGATTCAGATTGCTGATATATAGTGCGTAATAGTATATGAAGGGGAGGGAAAACACAAAGGAATCGATACGATCCATGATGCCCCCGTGACCGGGAAGGATGCCGCCGGCGTCCTTGACGGCGAACCCCCGCTTGATGAGGGATTCCACCATATCGCCCAGAATGGCGAACATCGCGCCGACCACGCCGAGCATGACCACGTCCAGATATCGGAACATGTCGAAGTGGATATATTTAAAAACCAGCACCACCAGAAACGCCCCGAGCATCCCCCCCAGGGATCCCTCGACGGTCTTCTTGGGGCTGATTACCGGATAGAGCTTATGTTTCCCGAGAAACCGCCCGGCGAAATATCCGCCCGCGTCGGAGCCGAAGTTAATCCCGATGGCCAACAGCGCCCACCAGGGACCGTGGGGCAGCGCGTGTACGGGTATGAGAAACGACAGGAGAAACGCGATATAGAGGATGCCGAACGTCCTGATGAAGAGATTTTGGGCCTTTTTTTGCGGATCGGTCACCCGAAACAGGGAAAACGCCATCGTACAGACAAGCACGAAGGAAAGGGTCGGAACGATCAGGTCCGGGAAACCGACGTAAAACGCCACGGGAAGCGTCAACCCCAGAAGCACATGGGTGCAAATCTGTACGTTGAACTTCTCCGGGTAGAGAAACGACAGGTACTCGTACAGCCCCACGCCCACAACGCATAAGATGAAAATTGAAAAGCCGATATGACCGCTGTGGAAGACTATCAGAATGATGGCAGGTATCGCCACCAGGGCGGTCAAGAGGCGTTTACCCAGCATAACAACACGCTCCCTCTTTATCCTGTTTATTCATATAATACTATATATAATGATAACGCAATGCTACATGCTACCGTGGTTGTCACGTTGGAGGAAGATGTGCCGAATCACCGATGACCTGTGCGGGGCGCGGCGGGATCCCGGCTCCCATTCTCCCCCCTCTTTCCTCTTCCTCCCCACTCCCTCTCCCTTTTACCCGCCTACCGACCCTCCAATTCCCCCCCTTTTTACGCTTCCCCTCTCTGCCCCCACACCCCCTTACCGGTCTCCGTCCTCGCGCACCTGCTCTCCGGTGCGACCGAACCGTCGCTCCCTCCCGGCGTAGTCTTTGAGTATCTCCGTGTATTCCTCTACGGTAAAATCCGGCCAGAGGGTTTTGGTTATAAATATTTCCGTGTACGCGATCTGATACAGCAGGAAATTGGACACGCGAAACTCACCGCTGGTCCGGATGAGCAGGTCCGGATCAGGCAGATCGTTGGTATAGAGATGGCTCGAGATCAGGGCTTCGTCGATATCATCCGGGAGGATTTCTCCCCGGCGGACATCTTCGGCTATTTCACGAAGGGCCCTGACGATCTCCTCCCGAGAGCCGTACGAGAGGGCGAGGTTGAAGACCATCCCGGTGTTTTTCTTCGTGACCTTCTTGCCGGCGTTGATGATATCCTGGACATTCCCGGGGAGCTTGTCTATTCTCCCGATGGTGTGGAGCCTCAGCCCCTCATTCACCATCCGCTCGAATTCCGAGCTCAGGTAATTCGCCAGAATATCCATCAGGGCCGTGACCTCTTCATGGGGGCGGTGCCAGTTTTCCTCTGAGAAGGCATACAGTGTCAGGACCTCGATGCCGATATCTTTGCTGAAATCGATGATCTTTTTTACGACTTCGCTTCCCCGTCGGTGTCCCTCGACACGCTTGAGGTCGCGATCCGTGGCCCATCGTCCGTTTCCATCCATAATAATGGCCACATGACGGGGGAGCTTGTCAATTCCAAGGTCCTGTGCCGACAATGATTTATATCTCCATTATTTCTTGTTCTTTTTGTTTCACCAGCTCGTCGACCTTCTTTACATACTCGTCGGTTACTTCCTGTACCCTGTCCTGGAGTCGGAAGAAGTCGTCCTCGGAGATTTCTTTTTCTTTTTTAAGCTCTTTGAGGAAATCGTTGCTGTCCCGACGCTGGTTGCGAAGGGCCACCCGGTAGTCCTCCGCCATATTCTTGACCAGTTTGACCAGCTCTTTCCTGCGTTCCTCGGTGAGGGTCGGAATGGTGATGCGAATGATTTTCCCGTCATTCTGGGGCGTTAGGCCCAGGTCGGACTTCATTATCGCCTTTTCGATCTCGCCGATGGAGTTGATATCCCAAGGCTGAATGGTGATCAGACGGCTTTCCGGGGCCGAGATCGTCGCCAGCTGGTTCAGAGGTGTGGGAGTACCGTAATAGTCGACCTTGATCCCGTCAAGGAGCGCCGTGGACGCACGGCCCGTACGCACCTTGGCAAGCTCGGAATTGAACGAATCGATTGATTTATCCATGCCCTGTCGTAACTCTTCCAGAACCTCTTGCATTATTCCTCACCTCTCACGATTGTCCCAATATGTTTTCCGGAGATGACGTTTTTGACGTTTCCGGCTTTCAGCAGGTTAAAGACGACGATTGGAAACTTGTTGTCCATACATAATGACAGGGCCGTGGAGTCCATCACCCTCAAACCGCGATTCAGGGCCTCCAGATAGGTGAGGGTGTCGAACATGACGGCGTCCGCATGAACCATCGGGTCCTTGTCATACACGCCGTCCACCTTCGTGGCCTTCAGGAGTACCTCCGCGTCGATCTCCATGGCCCGAAGGGACGCCGCGGTATCCGTGGTGAAGTAGGGATTCCCGGTCCCGCCGGCGAAGATGACGATTCTCCCCTTTTCCAGATGCCTGACGGCGCGTCTCCTGATGTAGGATTCGGCAACCGCCTGTATTTCGATGGCCGACTGTACCCGGGTTTCGAGGCCCGCCCGTTCGAGATATGACTGCAGGGCAAGCGAGTTTATCACCGTCGCGAGCATTCCCATATGGTCGCCCACGGTACGATTCATCCCGCCCGAATCCGCCGCCACCTCCACCCCACGAAAAATGTTACCCCCGCCCACGACCAGCGCCATCTGAACGCCGGTTTGGGCCGCCGCCTTCACCTCACCGGTGATGTAGGTGATGGCCCGGTGGTTGATGCCGAAGGGGTCCTCGCCCGCCAGCACTTCGCCGGAAAGCTTGAGGAGAACCCGTTTGTAGGCGGATGTGGTAATATGTCCCTCCAGACGACGACCTTTGAAAACATCTCCCGGTGGAATTAGTCTGTTTCTTCGCCCATCTGGTAGCGGACGAAACGTCGAATGATGATGTTCTCACCGATGGTGGCGATGATATTGTTCAGGTAATCCTGAACGGTGATATCCGTATCCTTGACGAAGGGCTGCTCCAAGAGACAGACCTCCGTGTAATACTTGCCGATCTTCCCCTCGATGATCTTATCGATCACCTTGTCGGGCTTTCCGGATTCCTTCGCCTGCGCGCGATAGATATCCTTCTCCCGCTCGAGCATCTCGTCCGGGACCTCGTCTTTCGTGACGAAGAGGGGACTGGACGCGGCGATATGCATGGCGACGTCCTTTACAAAGGCCTGAAAGTCCTCGTTGCTGGCGACGAAGTCCGACTCGCAGTTGACCTCCACCATGACGCCGATCTTCCCACCCATGTGAATATATGAGCCGATAACGCCCTCGTTGGCCGCCCGCCCGGCCCTTTTTGCCGCCTTGGAGAGGCCCTTCGTCCTCAGAATATCGACGGCCTTCTCCATGTCGCCCCCGGCCTCGGAGAGGGCGGATTTGCAGTCCATCATGCCTGCACCGGTTTTATCTCTCAGGTCTTTGACCATTTTCGCACTGATTTCCATGTTCATCTCCTCAGGATGCGCTCTCTGGTTATATGCGCACGCGAATTGTCTCTTTCGCCTCGGTGGTATTGTGTGTTTCTATTCGTCTTTTTCTTCCGGAGAATCGTCCGGGACGGTTTCCGCCTCATTTGTCTCCGCCGCTTCCGGCTCCGGCTTCTCCTCGGCTTTTGTCTCCTGCGCCTCGTCGGCCTTATCCGGCTCCTCGCCCGTATCGGGGGCCACCTCCCGCTTGGACTGCTGGCGACCCTGAATGATCGCATTTGTCAGCTTCGAGGAAAAGAGTCGGATGGACCGGATGGCGTCGTCGTTGCCGGGGATGATGTAGTCGATCGGGTCCGGATCACAGTTGGTATCTATCACGGCGATGACCGGGATACCGAGCTTCTTCGCCTCGTTCACGGCGATACGCTCTTTTCTGGGATCGACGACGAAGACCGCGTCCGGAAGCTTCGTCATCTCCTTGATGCCGCCCAGGTTCTTGTTGAGCTTTTCCATCTCCCGGGTGCGTCCGAGCCGCTCCTTTTTCGTCAACGCCTCGGCGGCCTCATCATTCAGAAACACCTCGAGGCGCTTCAGGCGATCGATGCTGTTCTTTATCGTCACGAAGTTGGTCAGAGTTCCGCCCAACCACCGTCCGGTGACGTAGTGCATACCGGCCCGTATCGCCTCTTCCATAATCGCCTGCTGGGCCTGGCGCTTGGTTCCCACATAGAGGATTGTGCCGCCGCTGAACGCGACTTTTGAGATAAACTGGTAGGCCTTATCGAATTCCGCGATGGTTTTTTGCAGATCGATGATGTAGATGCCGTTTCGGGCGCCGAAGATGTACGGCTTCATCTTCGGATTCCAGCGTTTCGTCTGGTGGCCGAAATGCACACCGGCCTCCAGAAGTTCCTTCATTGTAACTGCACTCATGGAATGTTCCTCCTCCATTTCGGTTTGTACCACCGCCCCGCTGGAACCCGGGAGCCCGATGGATCGGCAGTCGTTGTATTCACACAAGCGACGACCACATCCGAAAGGCCACCATCCCTGTTCCCCCTCGGGGCGTGCGTATTGGTCACGAATTTTAAATTATTAGCACAAATATCTTCCTTGCGCAACAGAAAACCGCCCGGACACTCAATTTCGGGCGATCAGAGATATATATCCAGCACAAGACCTGTGACGATCAACAGGCCGGTCGTCAGATGAATGAGAATGGTCTTCGCACACACCCCCACCACCGCCCTTGGGTCGTCATACACCCGCCACAGCTCCCGCACGGCGGCGAAAGCCAGGGGCATCGGAATCAGGGCGAGGAGAGACCAGGTCGGAATGATATCCAGAACAACGCCGACGACGATGGCCGCATACGCAAGAAACAATCCCAGGGCGTATCCGAAGCGTGCGGCGGAACGCCCCAGCGTCACCGGGAGGGTCTTTTTGCCGGTGGCCCTGTCCGCGTCGTAATCGGGGTAGCCGTTGATATACAACACCAGGATGATCAGGATCGCCGTGGGGATGGAGAGCCACCACGCAGCCTCCGTAAAGCCACAGGTCAATACATAACAGGTCCCCAGTATCATCACGGGTCCGAATCCGAGGCCGATGGCGAGCTCCCCCAGCCCACGGCCGATGTAGGCGAGGCCCACACGGTCTATGGAGTAGATCACCACCAGCAGCACGCCGATACCGCCGATGATCAACAGCCGTGGGCCGGACACGAACGTCAGCCCGATGCCGATACACATCCCTACACACAGCAGTACGCTCCCCAGGATCAGGGTTTCCTTCGGCGAGAGTTTCTCCTCCTGGATCAGGCGGCTCCCCCCGGAGAAGGTATTGTAATACCGGTTGATGGTATCGGTGCCGCCCCGGTGATCGAAATAGTCGTTGAGCACGTTGGAGGACGCCTGAAACAGCACCCCACCGATGAGACACGCGAGAAAAAGCACGATATCAAACCGACCCTGTCGGGCGGCCTCTGCGGCCCCGATGGAAATCGGCACCAGCGTTGCGGTAAAAAACGGGACCCTGACGGCCCGAACAATAAGGGCGATCCTGCTTTCAGCTTCTGTAATCTGCATTTATCCTCACATAATCGCACGAAAGATCGGTGGTCATGACCGAAAACGAGCCGTTACCCGACTTCAGATCGATATGTACGCTGAACTCCGGGCCCGCCATAATGCCGGCCGCAGCCCGTTCCGCCTCGGCGCCGGCTCCCAGACCATCCACAGCCACCGGCACATCATTGATGGAAATATCGGCCCGGTTCGGGTCGAAATCGCCGGGTACCATCCCCAGCGCCCCCATGATGCGCCCCCAGTTCGGGTCGCCGCCGAAAAAGGCGGTCTTGACCAGGGGAGACTCCGCCACGGCGAAGGCGGCGTGCCGCGCGGTGTGAGTATCGGGAGCGCCTCTCACGATCACGGTGACGCACTTCGTCGCCCCCTCACCGTCTTTGACGATCATCCCGGAAAGCTCCGAGAGGACGCCGAAAAGACCCTCACACCATGTGTCCATCCCGGCCCCGGAAAGCGGATCCCCCCGTCCCCCGGCCAAGGCCAGTGCCATGTCGTTGGTGCTGGTATCGCCGTCCACGGTGACGGTGTTGAACGTGCCGTTGACGGCGTCTCCCAGAGCATGCTGCAGCATGCCTTTTGAAATCGGGGCATCGGTGACGACGAAAGAGAGCATCGTCGCCATGTCCGGACGGATCATGCCCGCGCCCTTGGCGAAGCCGAGAACACTGTATTCACGATCCCCGACGAGCACCGAACGGCGGGACAATTTCGGGAACGTATCGGTGGTCATGATCGCCCGGGCCGCATCGACGAATCCCGTGGGAGAAAGGGCACGGTTGAGCCCATCAAGGGAGGAGAGAACCGGGTCAACCGGCAATAGAGCGCCGATGACGCCGGTGGAGGCGGGCACCACGAGTTCCTCCACACATCCCAGGATATCCGCCACGGCACGGGTAACCTTCCGCGCGGCCGAGAGACCCCCCTCGCCGGTGCAGGCGTTGGCGTTTCCGCTGTTTATTAGTACCGCCCGGGTCCGTCCCCCCTCGACCCTCTCCGAGGCCACCAGGATCGGCGCCGCCTTCACGCGGTTCTTTGTGAACACCGCGGCGGCTGTCGCCGGTTCATCGGCGGCGATCAGGGCCAGGTCAGCATCCCCGTTTTTCTTGATCCCGCATGCACACCCCGCCGCCCGAAATCCGGGACAGACAAAATGCTCCGCGTCACTCATATCCGTCCCTCCCGTTATCCCGTCGCTGCGGTGACGCCGCAGCATTTCTTGTATTTCTTCCCGCTGCCGCAGGGGCACGGATCGTTTCTGCCCACCTTTTCTCCCTCACGGACGACGGTCTTCTGCTTTTCCCCCGGCGGACGCATCTCTGGGCGGGACTGCGGGAGTCCCTCCCCGCTCTCGGCCGCCGCCGTCCGGGACATGGTATCCGTCACGGATCGATGCACCAGGTTCATGCGGTCCCGCTGCAGGTCCTGACGCTGAGCCTCATCCCGGGCCACCTGCACCCGGAAGAGCTTCGCGATCACATCCCCCTTGACGCTCTCGCCCATCTCCTGAAAAAGATCATATCCCTCCCGCTGATACTCGATAAGGGGATTTCTCTGACCGTAGGCGCGCAGGCCGATGCCCTCCTTGAGCTGATCCATGCCCTCCAGATGTTCCCGCCACGCGGTATCAAGGCTCTGAAGCATGATAATTTTTTCCAGGCGGCGCATCAGCTGCGGCTCGATGTGCTCTTCCTTTGCCTTATAGACCGAGAGCACCCGATCCAGCAGCCATTCGTGAAATTCATCCCGTGGTATGTCGGAGAGCTTCGGATCGGAGGGATCGATGGCGATGGAGAAGAACCTGAGAACCGATTCCGCGAGACCAATAGAGTCCCAATCCTCCAGGTAGCCCTTCCCGTCGGTAAAGGTATAGATAATCTCGTCCACCTTCTCTTCGATCATCTCCAGGATGTCTTCCGCGATGTCGTCCTCACTCAGAATTTCCCGGCGGCGCCGATAGATGGTTTCCCGCTGCTTGTTCATCACGTCGTCGTATTCCAGGAGATTCTTCCGGATGCCGAAGTTGTTCGCCTCGACCTTCGTCTGGGCGCTTTCGATGGCCCTGGTCAGAAGACCGTGCTCGATGGATTCCCCCTCCTGCATGCCCATCCGGTCCATGACGGACGTGATGCGGTCGGCCCCGAATATCCTGAGGAGGTCGTCTTCCAACGAGAGATAGAACTGGGACGATCCCGGATCGCCCTGCCGGCCCGCCCGGCCCCGAAGCTGGTTGTCGATGCGCCGGCTCTCGTGGCGCTCGGTGCCGATGATATGAAGACCGCCCAAATCCGGCACTTCGTCACCCAGGACGATGTCGGTGCCGCGGCCCGCCATGTTGGTGGCGATGGTGACGCTTCCCCGCTGCCCCGCCCCGGCGACGATCTCCGCCTCCCGCTCGTGATGCTTGGCGTTGAGTACCTGGTGCGGTATTTTCCTCAGCTTCAACAGGCGCGAGAGCTTTTCCGATTTGTCAATCGACGTGGTGCCGACCAGCACCGGCTGCCCCTCACCGTGAAGCTCGGCGATCTCGTCGGCCACGGCCAGGAACTTCCCGTTTTCCGTCTTGTATATAACGTCCGAGAACTCATCCCTCCTGAGCGGCTTGTTGGTGGGGATGACCATCACCTGCAGCTCATAGACCTTGGCGAATTCCTCTGCCTCGGTGTCCGCGGTACCGGTCATGCCCGCCAGCTTCTCGAAGAGCCGAAAATAGTTCTGGAGGGTCACGGTAGCGACGGTGCGGGTGGCCTTGGCGATGGTCACCCCCTCCTTGGCCTCAAGGGCCTGGTGAAGTCCGTCGCTGAACCGGCGTCCGGGCATCATGCGCCCGGTGAACTGGTCCACGATGATCACCTCGTCGTTGTGCACCACATATTCCACGTCCCGCTCGAAGAGGGTATAGGCCTTCAGCAATTGGGACATGTTGTGTATCTTGAGCGACTTATCTTCAAATTCGGCGCCGATCTTTTTCTTTTTCTCCTCTCTCTGTTGAGGCGAAAGGGATTCGTCCTGCTCTATCTTGATGTATTCCTCGTTGATGTCCATGCCGTCGAAGAGCTCGCCCACCGACTCTCTGATGACGGCCTGTCCCTGTTCGGTAAAGGAGACGTTGTGCTCCTTGTCCGAAAAGATGTAGTAGAGCCCCGTCTCGAATTCTGAGGTCATCTTGTCCCGGGTGTAGAGGCTCTCCCAGCGCATCATCTCCTTTTTTGTGGATTTATTGTCCGCCGTATACTTCAAAAACCGCTTGTTCTTGGGATCCCCCTTTTCCACCTTGATGAGATTGAGGAACATCCCCTCGTCTTCGTCATCCTTTTCGGCGCTCATGGCCCTATTGAAGATCGCGGCGATCGCCTCCTTCTGGCGGGAGACCAGCTTCTTGATGACCGGCTTGAGCTGATCGTACTGGTGCAGGTCCTGCTCCACCTGGCTGGAGATGATCAGCGGCGTCCGGGCCTCGTCGATGAGGATGGAGTCCACCTCATCCACGATGGCATAAAAGGGCTCCCGCTGAACGTAGTGCGACAGATCGTACTTCATGTTGTCCCGGAGGTAATCGAAGCCGAACTCGTTATTGGTACCGTACACCACATCAGAGGCATACGCCTCTTTCCGTGCGGCGTCGTCCATATCGTGGAGGATGACGCCCACGGTCAATCCCAGAAACTCGAAAATCCGGCCCATCCATTCGCGGTCCCGCCGGGCAAGGTAGTCGTTGACGGTCACAATATAGACGCCCCGTCCGGTCAGGGCGTTCAGGTAGGCGGAGAGGGTCGCCACGAGCGTCTTCCCCTCGCCGGTCTTCATCTCGGCGATTTTTCCGTGGTGCAGGACGATGCCGCCGATAAGCTGGACGTCGAAATGCCGGAGGCCCAAAACCCGGCGGGACGCCTCCCGCACCACGGCGAACGCCTCGGGCAGCAGATCGTCCAGACTCCATCCCTCTTCCAGCCGCTTTTTGAACTGTTCCGTCCTGGCCCTGAGTTCCACGTCGGTCAGCGACATCACCTCCGGTTCCAGGTCGTTTATATCCTCAACAAGCGGAATGATGCGTTTGAGCTCCCGCTCATTCTGCGAGCCGAATATCTTCCGTAAAAGACCGCTCAGCATGGCGTCTCCCTTTCTCTCTCTCGATATATCCGTAACCTTATAATTATACACGAAACCCCGATGGAGGTAAACTCCTTCGGGGTCGAATCATTCATTTTTATCTATTACGTTTTTATCGGTCCATAAGATGAAATCCCTATGCCACCCCTCTTACATAGAATGAATGTGCCACCCGGGATCGACTTTTACCATTACTATCGGCCGTGGGACTGCATTTGTTTTTTAACGGCCTCATCGATCATCCGTGACATCGCCGCCTTTCCGATTGAAGCATGGGCGATGATTTTCGCCCCGGTCGTTACTAACTTCAATAGAATCGAGGCAAGTAAAAAACCGGCAATAAATACCAGACCGGTGGATATAACTTCCACGGGGATAAAATACCCCTCCCGCCCCATTACCAACCCGCTTGTGCTGAAAAATTCAACCCACTGTTCAATAACGGGTGTAATGGTTTCCGGGCTCATAATGGCCTGGTATATTTCCTTGATCGCGACGATGATGAATCCGAGTCCGGTGAGAAGAACCGCAATCCCGACAAAACACGTCAGGAGTCTTATTATAATAAAAAAAGACTCCTGGGCGTTCAAAGATGATGATTCGCTGATTATGAAAGACGACGGCTCGTTGGTGTTCTGCATATTCTCCGTTTATTTCTTCTTGTACAGCCTGCTATTTACACCCCTCAGTTGAGAATATAGTTCATCGGATTGACCGGAACGCCGTTTACCCGGACCTCATAATGGAGGTGCGGGCCGGTGCACAATCCCGTACAGCCCACGGTGCCCAGCTTGTCCCCCCGGCTGACCCGATCCCCCTCCTTGACCAGAATCGTATCGAGATGGCCATACCGGGTCATCAGGCCGTATCCGTGGTCGATGGTGAGCATCTTGCCGTACCCGCTCTCGATCCCGGCGAATACCACCACGCCGTCCGCGGTCGCCGTGATGTTTGTGCCGGTCTTGTTGGCGATGTCAAGCCCCTCGTGCATCTTGAGGGTCTTTGTATAGGGAGAGCGCCGGTATCCGAAGCCGGACGTGACGAATCCTCGGGTGGGCCAGACCGACGGCGTGGAGTTGAGGAGGTTCTTCTGATCCTCCAGATAGCTCAGCAGCTCCTGGAGGCTCTCCTCCCGTATCTTTGATTCCTCCTGGAGATTTTCCAGGTCGACGCGAATCTCCTTGATGAGGGAATCGTGCCGCTTGTCGAGCTCGGTCACGCTCTCCCCCCCCTCCATGATCGGGCCGCCTATGCCGAAAATCTCCTCGCCCTCACCGAACTCGCCGATGTTGGTGATAATACGCAGCTTCTCGTCGAACTGACTGATCTTGTCCATCTGTTCGTTCAGGTCCTCGATCTTCAACGAGAACTCCTGGATTTGATCCCGCAGCTCGCGGTTCTTTTCTCGAAGCTCCGTCACCTCCCTCGCCTTCGTATAAATATCCATGTAGTTATAGAGCATGACGCTGGCGGTGATGAGAATACCCAGGGCAATGACCGAGAGGGTATAGAGGAGATAATTGGAAATGCGGATTTTACGAACCCGGTCGGCCTTCTGGGGTACGACCATGATGGTAAAGTATCTTTTTTTC
The DNA here is from genome assembly GCA_016931225.1 of Candidatus Zymogenaceae bacterium. Taxonomy (NCBI): domain Bacteria; class Deltaproteobacteria; order Candidatus Zymogeniales; family Candidatus Zymogenaceae; species Candidatus Zymogenaceae bacterium. Next base: position 151,819 of record JAFGFE010000018.1, on the reverse strand, counting down.
AGCATGTGGATATACCGAATATTTTTTTTATAGGAATGTTCCGTGAGGCGTAATTAACGCCCACACACACCTTTCCAATTTATATGTATCAATAACGGGGATAAAAGTCAAGGGAAAACCATAATAATCTCCGACCGTTACGACATTGTGGGGATTCTTTTATGTATATATTGTATGCGGAATCCTTTAGAAATCTACATCTTGTGTCAGTGCCGACAGGTCGAATCCCCTCCGCTTCAGCCATGCCTTCACCGTCAGGTAGTAGCCGATCCCCAGACACACCCAGAAGACGAAAAACCAGGTCATAAACATGCTCGTCCGTATCAGCTCGTCAAAGAGGGATACCGTGGCGCCCATAAAGAGCACGATCCCCAGCACTACGCTGACGATGAGGAGCCATACCGGTATCTTCAAAGGCGACGCCTCGTAGCGGTCGGGAAGCTTCTTCGGCAGGACGATCGCCGCGATCAAGACCGGAATGAAGACCACCAAACCGCCGATGGACGCGTATATGGCGAACGCCTTGACCGGCAGCCCGCTGACCACCGCCGCCACGGCGCACAGCCATATGGCCGTCAGGAGATAGTGCGGCGTCCCGAAGCGCGTATTGACCCGGGTCAGGACCTGGGGCATGAGGCGATCCCTGCCGATGATCATAAGTGACTTGGTACCCCACATAAAGGTGGCGTTCAGGGTGGTGGCGATCGCCAGGAGCGCACCAGCCACTATGAAATAGACGAGCGCTCCGCCGCTCAGAAACACTCGGGCCGATTCGGTCAGCGGCTGGTCGGCGCAGAACGTCCAGTCCGTCACCCCCACCGCCACGACACTCATGATTACGTATATGACAAACACCAGGGATATCGAAATGACCAGGGACACCGGGATGACCCGGGCCGGATTCTTGATCTCCCCTCCCAGCTCGATGACCGCGTTCGCCCCCAGATAGGGAAAGGTCAGAAGCGCCGCCGCCGAGAGAACGGACATGCCTCCCAGGGGGAAGAGTATCGAGAAGTAATCCAGGGACACCGCGGGTATCCCCTTGGTCATGTACATCAGCAGGGCGGAAAGGAGAATCAGCACGAAGATCCCCTGGAGCTGGGCGGCAAGACGCACGCCGAAGAGATTGATGACGTAAAAAACGGTCAGGAATACGACGGACCAGATCGTGACGGATATCTCCGGGAAAAAAGCCTTGAGGTACTCGACCATGGTGATTGCATAGAGGGGAAAAAAGCCGAAAAACGCGCCGAGAGCGTAAATCCATATCCCCATGAATGCCGCCATGGGCGAGACCAGCCTGCTGGGATAGGTATAGTTGCCGCCCACGGTGGGTATCGCCGCGCCAAGGAACGCCAGGGGAAGCATCAGAAGCGCGACCGGTATCACCGCCAGCGCATAGGCCAGGGGAAGACCCGCGCCGCATATGCCGATGGCGATGCCGGTCATTGCAAACACACCGGCCCCGATGGTCTGACCCACTTCGATGGCGACCACTTCCTTGAGCCCGAGCACACGCTTGAGACCCAATACACTTTTTTCAGACACCGCTCAATCCTCCTGACTCGAATAGAATAATTATCCTTTATCATGTACGATTACCCTCCCCGAGGTCAAGCATGAAACACAGCTCTCTTAAAAAAACACTATTTTCCCATCTTTGAGGCGATCGATCCATAATTGCTATACTATTTATGTAAATTGTTATAACACTTGACTTAATTATGTTATTTGAGCTACAATTTGTCATGAAACATGAATACACATCGTTCCGTGTGTCTTTTTACTTTTATTTTTATATATCGAAAGCTCACGCCATATGACCAAGACAGGACGATCCCTGCTGATCACCTCCGCAATCATATCGCTTGTAATCATCGGCTTTACGATCTTCGGTGATCGGGGTCTCTTTTCCTATCTCGCACTGAAGGAACAACAGCGTGAAATCAGCAACGAGGTTATCGTTCTGGAAGAAGAAAACAGGGAACTGACCGAGGAGCTGATCAAGCTTGAAAATCCGGTCTATCTCGAGCGGGTGATTCGCTCAACCCTGGGAATGATCAGGCCGGGCGAAACCGTTTATATTTTTCCATCCGAGTAGAAGTAGATGTTTTGTAAAACCTGCGGCATAAACATCCCGAATACAACCCGCCGCTGCACCTCCTGCGGCTCCTTTTTTCCTCAAAACCTCAGCGAGTATACCTATACCGTCGTTATCAACTCGTTTGCTGATTACGAGGCGAAAAAGAAGACCGCCAAGTACCTGGCCTCCCAATCTTCATCGGCGGACCTCAAGACGATCCTCTCCCGCCTTGAAAACCTTCCGGTGACCGTGTCAAAGGCCGCGTCCCGTCAAAAGGCCATGGAGCTGGACCGTCAGTTCTCCCGCATGGGGGCGAACCTCAAGTTCATCCCGAAAATCTCCAGCCCCGAGGAGAAAAGGAAGCTCATCGAGGAGCTGAAACAGCCCGTCTCCCGCTCCTACCTGGAAGAGAAACCGCTGGAGATGCCGACGTCGGTAAAAAGGCTGGAGGCCAAGGCGAGTACATTCAAGGTCAAGTGGGGATATCTTATCGCCTTCGCCTTCATTATTGTCTTCATGCTTGTTCTTTTCGTCCTCCCCCTGTTTTATAAGGATTTTGATTATACACCCATCGACAGGCAGGAAAACGGAGAACCCCCCGCTTCCGAGCCGGAGTCGGAGGTTCCGGCCTTACCTGAAGTCCCCGACACGACGACACCGCCCGTTGTTCCACCGACGCCCGAAACCATCGAAATCGAAGGGAGAACAACCGCGGATGATATTGTATCAGGCCTGATGGAGAATCCGGCCTCGCCCCTGAACAGCGAGGGAGTACGGCTCTATAACGAAGAGAAGTATGACGAAGCCCTCTCTTCATTCCTTGCGGCATTGACCAAAAATCCGAATGACACTTCGTCCCGTCACAATGTGGCGGTCTGCTACGCCACGAGGGGATGGGAGGCGGCAAACGCATCCGATTACGAGCAGGCCCGGACCTATTTTTCCAGCGCTCTGTTGTACGATGACACCGAACCGCTTATATATAAAGGTCTGGGCTATGTCATCGAAAAGGAGGGGGATTATGTCTCGGCGGAATCATACTATAAAAAGGCCCTCACCCTCGATTCCTCCGATGCGGAGGTCATGCTGGCCCTCGGTGTTGTGTTGTACAATCAGGAAAAACTGGAGGAGTCTCTCTCATATCTCACCACGTATATGGAAATGAACCCGACGAATGAGGAGGTCGTTTCATACGTCTCGAAGATAGAGCGGGAGCTTGAGGTGGAGGGATCCTATGAGATCAGCGAGGGCGAACACTTCATCTTCAAGTACGAGGGCGTATCGTCCAAGACGGTCGGTCACTTCCTTAAAATCACCCTGGAAGAAATCTACATCACCACCGGAGCCAAGCTGGGACATTATCCATCGAACAAGATTACCGTCATTCTCTACACGGACGAGGACTTCTATACCGCCACCCTCACCCCGGACTGGTCCGGTGGCGTGTATGACGGCAAGATACGCATTCCGGTCAGGGGACTCGAGGGAAACTCCGAAGAGCTCACAAAAGTGGTCACCCACGAATACACCCACGCCGTCGTCTATGAGATGACGGGCGGCAACTGCCCCGTGTGGCTGAACGAGGGGCTGGCCCAGTACTTCGAGGGAGAATCGGTGGAAAAAGCCCACGAGACGACATATACATTCGTCCGCACCTTTGAGCAGGACCCGCCCCTGATGCGCTATGAATCCAGCTTTATGGGCTTCGGCGAATCCGAGGTGTACCAGGCGTACGACATGAGCCTGTCCGCCACGGCCTTCATCATCAAGAAATACGGCATGACATATATCAAAACCATGCTGGACGACCTGGGCGACGGGGAAACCATGGGAGAGGCCCTGGAGGGGAACCTCTATCTTTCCTACGGCCAGTTTATCGATCGCTGGCTCAAGTACGTCGAATCCAGCCTGTAATATTCCATAGACCCCCACATTCTAAACACACCAACCGCACATCCCGCGGCGATCAAACGCCGGGGCTTCAGATGATTGCGCCCTGTTTCGGGACGGGCGGCACAAGATGAGATATGGGACGGTACGGCGCCGCCGATCCGAGTCGGGAAGACGGGGGGGTGAGCGGATTGGGGGACACCCGACAAGACGTGTGCTAAAAAAGGCGGCGGAGCCGGAGGAGGGTGCGAAAAAAGGAGTCACTCCCCCTTCCAGAGGCGGCGTGCGGGAGGTGGGAAGACGTCCGGCCCGACGGACACAAAGCGGGGGGATCGGGGCAAAAAAACAGCGTCCTCCTCATAGATACCTCATGCGAGGGTGGGGAGGTGAGGGGGCTGATAGAATTACCTTACCGTGTGCTCCTTCGGCTGTGAGGGCGATGTACATACATCACCGAAATCCCGGCTCGACTCCTCGGAGTGCATCTGCCCCCCGCGGTATCATTCTCCGCCCGGCAATCGGGACAAAACGGCTCCCACAGACCCTTATACAGACGGCCGCACCGCTGACAATGTTTCCCGTTTGGAAGCCTGATGCGGTTGTATTCCATGCTTTCCTCAACGTGATTTCTTCTGCATGTATACCTCTATACGGGCTGGATTTAAAGGTACGGGGACATTTTCTGTAAATTTTCAAAAAAATGGGCCAAAATACCTCCCGTTAAAATCCTATTGACAAAGTAAAAACTTTTATGTATATTTTTGTACAAACATCGTTTTCACAAGGCATCGGGCGATACTATGTGCCGATACGACACGTACTCCCCCATAACAGAGCGTATGCGCGCGGTCATCGGGGAGCTAACGAGCGATCGAAACGGGCATCCCCGCACGCACATCGGAGAACGCTATTTCACCATCAAGATTCCCCGGGAGGGAAGATTCATCTGGGTTGTGGGCCGAGACCGGGACTGGATTTTCCCGGAGACGATTCTTTCCGGGCCGGACGCCTCATGGCTGGGAAGCGCCTTCTTCGACGAGAATCGCTGTCCCATCCTGAGAGATGCGCATCTATGCGCGTTCTTCCTCGCCGATCCCCCTGCAGAGAGCCTCGAGCCCATACACAAATCCACTGCGGCATCCATCATCCGAGACTGGATGAAAAAGGGGACGTCGAGCGACGTTTCCTAACATCTCTCAACGGCACCTCACCCTCACACGAAAGATCGGCCCACGAGTATTTATGGGAGCGCGCAGCGTACTTTCCCGTCGACACGTGTATCCCCCCGGTGCTTTCGTCCTCGATGAGAGAGATTTTTTCGGAGGCGGATTGACTTCACTCCCGTGAGAGATTATTTTAATAGTAAAAGAGTTTTGTTTCCATATGTAATACAGGGAGGCGTATCATGAAAGAAAACGTGGGAACCATAGATCGGCTCATCAGGATCGCCGTCGGCATCGTCATCATCGGCCTGGGCGCGTATTACGAAAGCTGGTGGGGATTGATCGGCGTCATCCCCCTGGCCACGGCGGCGCTTGGCAGGTGCGGACTCTACGTGCCCTTCGGGATCAACACCTGTAAGGCAAAAAAATAGGGCGCTGTACCCGAAAAGGTCGTGCGCCCCGTATGTCAGATTATTTCGTCCGAAAGCGGGACGGATCGTGCATGCGATTCGTCCCGCTTTTTTCGTATCTATTTTCTACCCGATACTGTCGAACACCTTGTTGATCGCCTGCTCGATGTTCTCGCCCCTGGGACCCCCGGCCTGGGCCATGTCCGGTCGACCGCCGCCCTTGCCGCCGACCTCTGCCGCCATCTCCTTGATGATCTCGTTGGCCTTGTAGGTGCCTGTGATATCCTCGGTGATCGACACCAGAATGATCGCCTTACCGTCCGCCACCGAGCCCAGGGCGATGATCGATTTTTCCATCCGGTCCTTGACGCGATCGGAAAACTCTCGGAGGCTTTTCGGATCCATGTCGTCCAGCACCCGTGCTACCACGGTCACGCCGTTTTTCTCCCGAGCGTCCCCGATGACGTCCTGGACGGTCAGTCTCCCCCCGCCGCTTTTGAGCTTTTCCACCTCCCGGGTGAGCGCCTTCACATGTCCCAGGAGCTTTTCCACCCGCTCCGGCGCCTCCTTTGGTGTGGTCTTGAGGATATCGGTCACGGCTGAGAGTATCTTCTCCTGCATTCGGACATGCTCCAGGGCGCCCGCCCCGGTCACCGCCTCGATGCGGCGCACGCCCGAGGCGATGGACCCCTCGCTGATGATTTTGAACATGCCGATTTCACCGGTGCTGTCGGCATGGGTGCCGCCGCACAGCTCCATCGACACGCCGGGGATCTTCACCACCCGAACGTCGTCGCCGTATTTCTCGCCGAAGAGGGCTGTCGCCCCCTCGGCCACCGCCTTGTCGTAGGACTCTTCGGCGGCGGTCACGGTGTGATTTTCACGGATGCGGCGATTGACGATATCCTCCACGGCGAGAAGTTCCCGGTCGGTCACCTGGCCGAAGTGGTTGTAATCAAACCGGAGCCGATCCGGAGATACCAGCGAACCCGCCTGCTTGACATGATCACCCAGCACCTCCCTGAGGGCCGCGTGCAGCAGGTGCGTCGCGCTGTGGTTCGCCTCGGTTCTGGCGCGTTGCTCAGATGTGACCCTGAGGGTGACGTTCTCCCCCACGGCGACGCTTCCCTTTTTCATTGAGCCTGTGTGAACAATCATATCGCCGGCGGGTCTCTTCGTATCGTCCACCACAAACTGAAACGAATCCGACTCGATGACGCCCACATCCCCCACCTGCCCGCCCATTTCGGCGTAAAAGGGGGTCTCTTTCACGACGATCTCGGCCGTGTCCCCTTCTTCGATTTTCTTTACCTCCGCACCGTCCACCAGGAGGGCGGTGATGACAGATTTTGATTCCGTCGACCCGTAGCCGGTAAAGGTTGTGGGACCCACGCGCGCCGCAAGCTTGAGATACGCCTCGGACACCTGATCGTCTCCCGAGCCCTTCCACGCCGCCTTGGACTGTTCCTTTTGGGCCCGCATGGCCGCCTCGAACCCCGCCTCGTCCACCTCGATCTCTTCCGCCTTGATGATATCCTGGGTCAGATCCAGGGGAAATCCGAACGTATCGTACAGCTTGAATGCCACCTGTCCCGACAGCACCCGCTCTTTTTTCTTTTTGAGGGCCTCTATTTCATCGGTGAGGAGCTTCAACCCAACGTCTAACGTCTCACCGAATTTTTCCTCCTCCGCCTTGACGACCTGGGCGATGAATGATCGATTGTCAAGAAGCTCCGGATAGCTCGGGTGCATTTCATCCACCACCACGTCCGCCACCCGGAACATGAACGGCTCTTCGATGCCCAAAAACCGCCCGTGCCTGGCCGCCCGCCGCATGATCCGGCGAAGCACGTAGCCCCGCCCCTCGTTCGTGGGCAGCACGCCGTCGGCGATGAGAAACGCCGCGGCCCGGCAGTGGTCGCTGATGGCCCGAATCGATGTATCGCTGTTCGGATCGTCGCCGATGGAAACCTTCGATATCTCCTCGATGGTCCGAATGATCGGCGTAAACAGGTCCGTATCGTAGTTGCTCTTGACACCCTGGACGACCGCGGCGATGCGCTCAAGGCCCATCCCAGTGTCGATGCTCGGCTTGGGGAGCGGCGTCATCACCCCCGATTCATCCCGGTTAAACTGCATGAACACCAGGTTCCACAGCTCAAGATATCGGTCGCAATCGCACGTCTCCAGGCCGCAGTCCGGCCCGCAGGACATCTCCTCGCCCTGGTCGATGATGATCTCGGAACAGGGGCCGCAGGGGCCGGTATCGCCCATCGCCCAGAAATTGTCCTTTTCGCCCATCCGAACGATGCGCTCTTCAGGGACGTGTATGATATCCCGCCAGATTTCGTATGCCTCGTCATCATCACGAAACACGGTGACCCAGAGCTTGTCCGTGGGAAGCTTCATATCCACGGTCAAAAACTCCCACCCGAACTTGATGGCGTCCTCCTTGAAGTAATCACCGAAGGAGAAATTGCCCAGCATTTCGAAGAAGGTGTGGTGTCGGGCGGTCACGCCCACGTTTTCCAGGTCGTTGTGCTTGCCGCTGACCCGGAGACATTTCTGGGAGGTGGTGGCCCGAACATACTCCCGCTTTTCATCGCCGGTGAAGACATTTTTAAACTGCACCATCCCGGCGTTGGTAAACAGCAATGTCGGATCGGATTCCGGAACCAATGACGACGAGCGAATCCGGCGGTGCGCCTGTTTTTCAAAATAGGAGAGAAAGCGTTCTCTAATCTCACTGCCTTTCATGTCTGCCTGCTTTGTTGCTGTCGGTGTCACATACATTCATATGAAAAAGGGGATATCACTCCCCTGTCGGTCGTCAGAGTATTGCACAGGTCGAGAAAAAAATCAATCCCCCTGTGTCTCCATCCCCCCATCCCCATCCCTTCCGTCATCCCTCCCCGCCGATCATCACCCCTTTTCCCCTCCCCCTTCATTGTCCGACCCCTCATCGATATCCCCGCTTTTGATCTCCGCGATCACCTCCGATACGATATCCCAGGCGAATCCCCGGCCGGTCAGCTGTGTGGTAAGCTTTTTGAGGAATATTTCATCACGGCGCGGTTGATTTCTGACACGCTTTCTCGCGAATTCCCTCGCCCCCTGCCGCTCCCATGCGTCGACAACTCCCCCACAAAGATGCTCATCCACGATTTCCTTCGACACCCCCCGCTCCATCAGGGATGCCCGCACCTTGAAAGCGCCCCAGAGTTTTCGCCTGAAACCGTATTCGACAAACTGGCGGGTAAAATCGTGATCATTCAAGTATCCGAGATCAATCAGATACCCGATGACATCTGATACGACGGCGGGATCCATCCGCTTGGATAACAGTTTTCTCTTCAACTCGGCTGTGCTGTGAGCACGCATCCCGAGGCTTCGTAACGCGGAGGCCATGACCCGCTCCCGCTCGGGGTCGGCCTCCGGAAACAATCCGCCCGAATGACCGGGCCCGTTCCCGCTTCTGTCTCGCTCCTCCAGGAAACACCCTCCCGGTTAAAACCGCTCGATCTTGATATCGCCTTCTTCTTTTCCGTCCCCTTCCACTCCGTCATCGCTCTCCGGAATATCTTCCTGGTCGAACTGATCCCAGGTGGAATCACTGGTGGAGGAGATACCCTTCACCCTGAGGGCGAAGTCATCCGGGTTCGTGCTCTGCCTGAGGGCTTCTTCGTAGGTGATGAGCCCCTTTCTGTACAGGAACATCAGCGACTGGTCGAAGGTCTGCATGCCGTGCACGGTAAACCCCCGGGAGATGGCGTCGTGGATTTCCTTTGTCTTTTCCTTTTCACTGATGCACTCGCGGATGAGTGACGTGGACACCATGACTTCCACCGCCGGAACCCGCCCCTTGCCGTCGGCCCGGGGCACCAATCTCTGGGAGACAACCCCCTTAAGGATGCCGGCAAGCTGGATGCGTATCTGCTGCTGCTGATAGGGGGGAAACACCGAGATGATACGGGTGATGGTCTCGGTGGCGTCGACCGTGTGCAGGGTGCTGAGAACGAGATGGCCGGTTTCCGCGGCCGTCAGGGCCGTTTCAATGGTCTCGAAATCCCTCATCTCGCCCACAAGGATGACGTCCGGGTCCTGGCGCAGGGCGCTCTTGAGGGATGAGGCGAAATCGAGGGTGTCAAGCCCGATTTCCCGCTGATTGATGATGCTCTTTTTATCCCGATGGAGAAACTCGATGGGATCCTCGATGGTGATGATATGGCACGTCCGGTTCGTGTTGACATGGTCTATCATGGAAGCCAGGGTGGTGGACTTACCGGAACCGGTGGTGCCGGTAACCAGGATAAGCCCCCGGGGTTCCAGGGATATTTTCTCGAGGACCCTCGGCAGGAGGTTTTCCATGATTGTGTTTATCTTTACCGGGATGGACCTGAGCACGACGCCCAGGGTACCCCGCTGCTGAAACACATTCACCCGAAATCGGCCGAGACCGGGAACGCCGTACGCGAGGTCGATATCGCTGAGATTTCTCAGGCGCTCCATCTGTGTTTTGTTCATGATGCTCTCGGCCACCCGGATGATATCATCCGGCGTCGACCGATTCGTATTTTTCAATGGAAAAAGGGAGCCGTCTATCCGAAAGACCGGGGGCAGCCCCACCTTGAGGTGAATGTCCGAGGCGCCCTGCTTCACAGCGATCTTTAATATTTCATTTATATCCATAGCAACCCCCTATACCGCTTTTTCATCGACTCGGGAGGTGAATCCATGTTTTTCGAGTATCTTCTCTTTGATGGTATCATATATATCACTGTTTTCCATTAAAAAACGCTTGGCATTTTCCCTGCCCTGTCCGATCCGTTCTTCACCGTAGGAGTACCAGGTGCCGCTCTTTTCAATCAGTCCCTCTTCCACCGCAAGGTCCACGAGGTCTCCCTCCTTGGAGATGCCCTTGCCGTATATGATGTCGAACTCCACTTCACGAAACGGCGGCGAAACCTTGTTTTTGACCACCTTCACACGGGTCCTGTTTCCCACCACTTCCTGTCCGTCTTTGAGGGCGCCGATGCGCCGAATGTCGAGCCTCACGGTGGAGTAGAATTTCAGTGCGTTTCCGCCTGTGGTCGTCTCGGGACTTCCGAACATCACCCCGATCTTCATGCGTATCTGATTGATGAAGACGACCACGGTTTTGGACTTCGAAATGGACGACGTGAGCTTTCGCATGGCCTGGGACATCAGGCGGGCCTGAAGCCCCATATGAGAATCCCCCATCTCCCCCTCGATCTCGGCCCGGGGCACCAGGGCCGCCACCGAGTCGATAACCAGCACATCCACCGACCCGCTCCTGACCAGGATATCCGTAATCTCAAGGGCCTGCTCTCCGGTATCCGGCTGTGAGATGAGCAGCTCGTCGGTATTGATGCCCAGCGCCCGGGCATAGCGGACGTCCAGGGCGTGTTCCGCGTCGATAAACGCCGCGACGCCGCCCTTTTTCTGGGCCTCCGCGACGATATGAAGGGCAAGGGTGGTCTTTCCCGACGCCTCGGGGCCGAATATCTCCACAACCCTCCCCCGGGGCACTCCCCCCACGCCCAGAGCGATATCGAGCCCGACGGCCCCGGTGGAAATCACCGCCACCTCGCCCGCATCCGGGCCGTCTCCGAGGCGCATGATGGCGCCCTTGCCGTACTGCTTTTCTATCTGCGACAGCGCCAGATTCAGTGACTTTTCCTTGTTTTCATCCAGTGCCATATGCATAATCCTTTCAGGTGAGCGAATAAAACGCCAGGGGGGTATACACCGCCCCGGAGGGTTTCAGGTCGCTCTGTATGAGAGAGAATCCCTCAACGCGCATCGCACCCAGGGAGATGTCCCGGGATTGTTCAAGGCGCGAGACCAGGGCGACGGGGATGCGCTCCTTGACCCTCCCCAGGGTCAGGTGCGCCCTGAAGGGCCTGTCCTCCCGAGGGAAACCGATCCCGGAGAGGGCACCGTCCAGCATATCCCTGGCCGTGACGAGCCGATCGAGATCGCCCGTGATCCCGATCCAGATGACCCGGGGTCTCTTTTTCCCCGGAAACGTCCCCAGACCCCCCACCGCGAGGTCTATGGCGCCGCTTCCCGAAAGAACTCCTGCGGCGTCACTGATCTCGGGGATGCGGGACTCATCCACATTGCCGAAAAACTTCACCGTCAAATGAATGCCGTGGGGTTTCACCCACCGGATGCCGTCTCCCGCGCCCTTGAGCTTTTCGATAACGTCCCGGCAGCCGTCGACGACATGCTGCGGCGGCTCGGCGGCTATGAACAGCCTCTTCGTTGCCATTATCTCTCCACGGCGAGCGATACACTCCGTATCTTTCAACTCACATTCAAAAAACCGTCGATCATGACGAATCCGTCGATGATTCCTCCCTCGACAGCATGTATCGCCGAACCCACTCCAGCACCACCTGGGAGGATATCATGCGCACCCGATCCCGATCTCCCATAAACTGATACCGCTTGCACTCGGTAACGGTTTTACACCCGCCGTCTTCATGAGCCAGGGCCACAAAGACCGTCCCTACAGGTTTCTGTTCACTCCCACCCGTGGGACCGGCGATGCCGGTGATGGCGACGCCGATGTCGACCGGATCGCCTCCTGCGGCGCCCTCCCTGACGCCCGTGGCCATCGCCCGGGCCACCTCGTCGCTGACGGCCCCGTGGTCCTCGATCAATCCAGGCTCCACACCCAGGTATCTGCTCTTGGCCTCGTTGCTGTAACTGACAACACCCCGGATGAAGTAATCGGAGCTCCCGGGGATACTCGTAATCCGCTGGGAGAGTAGCCCCCCGGTGCACGATTCCGCCACGGCGATAGTCATCCCCGCCCGGCCAAGGAGCCTCCCCACTATCTGCTCAAGGGAGTCGTCGTTTTCACCGAAAATGTACTCATCGAGCCTCTCCCGAATCAGCCGCTCCGCAGCGTCAAGTGCATCAAAGGCATCGGCCGGAGACACTTCCGAGCGGGATATCAGGGATATTCTGTTTTCCGGGTATACCGGAAGAAAACCGACGGAAACCGAGCCGAGTTCCGAGAGTACCGGCCTGACCCGCTCGTAGACCTGGGTCTCGGTCAGGCCGAAAATTTTGAGTATCTTTCTGGCCGAGGAAATATGCCCCGTCAGCTTTTCCCGAATGATCGGGACCACCCCCTGAGCCGTTATGACGGCCATCTCCTCGGGCACCCCCGGGATGAAAAAGAAAAGCGCTTCTTGGTATTCGACCATAAATCCGGGGGCCGACCCCACCGGATTTTCGATAATGCGGGCGCCCCGGGGCACCAGCGCCTGGCGCTCGGCCGTGGGGCCTATCGGCATGTTCCGCTTGAGATACCGCGCCTTGATATGCTCAAAGGCGTCCGGATCCAGCACCTGGCTTTTGCCGAAGGCCCGGGACGCCGCCCGGGAGGTGATGTCATCCGGCGTGGGACCCAGACCGCCGGTCACCACCACGGCCCTCGCCCGCCCGGAGGCGCGAATCAGGGCGTCGGCTATGTCCTCCTCGATATCACCCACGGTCGTCAGAAACGCGGTATCGATGCCGACGGCGAAAAGCTCCCGGGCAATGTGCGCGGCGTTGGTATCCGTCACCAGGCCTGTGAGCAGCTCATTTCCTATGGTAACGATCTCACCCCTCACAGGACACCCCACAACACGACCGCAAGCCATATGACCGCATTTGCATAGACGCCGGCGATGAGATCATCAAGCACCACACCGATCCCGCCGCCGACTTTTTTATCGACCAATCCCACGGGAAATGGCTTTATGATGTCAAAGAACCGAAACGCAATGAAGCCCGCGAGAATCCACGTCCACCGAACCGGAAAAAACGAAAGACTGACGAGCAGTCCCGCCGCTTCATCTATGATGATCTTTCCGGAATCATGCCCGCCGAACAGCGAATCCGCCCGATGGGACACCCAGCATGAAAAGAGGATAAATACGAGTGTGCCGCCGAAATATACGATCGGTCCCAGCGGGAACGGGCCGAGCTTCCCCCCGTCCCACAGATGGAGCAGCAGAAACAGCGGAATGCCCCAGAGCGTGCCGAAGGTACCCGAAGCGACGGGAATGTATCCCACACCGAATCCGGACGCCAGCGCCCTCACGATGATGTCGTTCACTGCCCGCTTTTTTTCATTCCCGGTCGATGCCGTGTCCGGTCGATTTCCGTTATGAACAGAACCGTCTGCGGATGCGCTCATATATTTCAATTATATCGAAGGATTTTCATCAAAGTCAAGTTGATCTACAACCGCGAGGAATGCGTCGACAATCTTCGGATCGAACTGCGTGCCGGAGTTCGCCTGTATCTCCAGCACCGCTTTTTCCCGGTTCAGCTTCTCACGATACGACCGGGTCGACGTCATGGCGTCAAAAGCATCGGCAACGGCGATGATCCGGGAAAGCAGGGGAATGTCATCCCCGGAAATGCCCTCCGGATATCCCCCCCCGTCATACCGCTCGTGATGGTGATAGATAATTTCCGCCAGATGTTGAAACTGCTCGACGGGGGCCAGGATATCCCGGCCGATAACCGGGTGCAGTTTCGTTTCCTCGTATTCATCCCAGTCCAGCACCCCCTTCTTGTTGAGCAGAAACTCGCTGATGCCGATCTTCCCGATATCGTGCAGCAGCCCCGCCTGGGCGAGGGTATCGGTATCCTCTCGAGACAGCCTCATCTGATGCGCTATCATCAGGGCGTATCGGGTCACCCGCTCGGAGTGACCGCTGGCGTACTTGTCCTTGGCATCGAGGGTGCGGGCGAAGCTATTGACGGTGTCTTCCAGGATGTCAACGATATCCTCATACAGGCGGGCGTTCTCCACCGCCACGGTTACGTTATTGACCAGGATTGAAAGGGCCTTCCTGGATCCCTCGGTGAAACGATATCCCCGGGTCATCGACAGAAGCGCCGTAACACCGACGGGCTTGTCTTTGATGACCATCGGCAGAAACATCAGGGACTCGATGCCGTCGATACCGTTTATGACATCCGCAACCTGCGCGACATCGTTCCGTTGAAAGATCATACCCTCCTTCCCGTCGAGCATCTCCAACACGCCGCCCCATTTCACCTTTTCAGAAAGCATCTCTTTCAGACGTTCATCGGTGGTCATGATGATATCGGGAGTGATGATCTCCTGGGTGATGTCGCTGAGACAGAGCACAACCGCATCGGCATCCCCCTCCTTCATGAGCGCTTCCACCAGCATCGAAAGAATCACCTCCTGATTCAGGTTCGAACTGATGGCCTGGCTGATATCATACAGCGTCATGGTCTCTTTCAGCTCAAGATTCTCCTTCAAAAGCTGCTGCTTTTCCATGGCGTGTTCCACCACACGAAGGAGGTCAGCAAACTGAAACGGTTTCATGATATAGTCATACGCGCCCTGTTTGATCGCCTCCACCGCCGATTCCACCGTGGCAAAGCCGGTCATCATAACCGTCGTGAATTTGTTTTTCAGGTGATTTATTTCGTTCAGCAGCTCCATCCCCCCCATCTTGGGCATTTTCATGTCCGTGATGATCAGGTCCGGAGGCTCATCCTTGATCTTCTCAAGCGCGTCCATGCCGTTCTCGGCCGTGTGAACTACATAGCCCACCTCAACCAGCACGTCACTGATGATATCCCTGACGATCGCCTCGTCATCGACCACCAATACAATACCTCTTTGATCCGCCACTGACATAACGTTGTATACCTACCCGTTTGTATCGCATTTATTGTCGTATTCCGATTGGAGAATACGTTCCGCACACACCATGACATGCCGGGATACACACACCGGGGAGACCCGATGTTTCAGGGCCGCGTTTTTTATGTCGTCATATTCCGGGTGTATGTTCATAATCACACCGTCACTGTTCTCTGCGACCTTCACCCGAATTTCTCCATATTGCGTGTGAACCGTCTCGATTCGACGATCATACGTGACCCTCTGTTCCTCATGAAACCTGAGGCCGATGGTGGTTGTGTCCGAAAGCACCAGAGACGTCATCACGTCCCTTTGTTCCTTGTGACAGATGACCGTCAACAGAATTGCGGGCCTCCCCTTCTTCATGATTATCGGGGTCAGCGTAACGTCCAGCGCCCCCGATTCAAAAAGACGATCGACGACTGATTCGTAAAACTGCGGATTCATGTCGTCTATATGCGCGGAGATCACGACGACACTGTCCCCACGCTCATCAGATACGGCCGTGCCGGTCACAATGCGAAGGAGGTTCGGTGCTTCCTCAAATTCCCGATCTCCCGCCCCGTAGCCGACCATGTCCGGGGTCATCAGAGGCATGCGGCCGAATGTATCGGCCATGGCCGTAAGAAGCGCCGCGCCGGTGGGGGTTGTGAGTTCCGACTCCACCTCCCCGGGATATACCGGAACGCCCGACAACAGTGAGATTGTCGCCGGCGCCGGTACCGGCATCTTCCCGTGCCTCGTTTGAACGAAGCCGTATCCCAAGGGAACGGGCGACGAAACAGTCCGAGACGCCCCCCTTTCCGTAAAGGCCAGAGAGACACCCACAATATCGACAATGGAATCCACCGCACCTATTTCGTGGAAATGTACATGGTCGACTTCCACTCCATGCACGCCGGCCTCCGCCTCGGCAATACGGGCGAATGTGAGAAGCGCCATGTCTTTCGCCGGCCCCGGTGTCATGCCATCGGAAAGGAGGCTTTTTATGTGAGCATAGTCTCGATGTACATGATGGTCTTCCCGGACTTCAACGGTAAAATCAACCGCCTCGATGGAATGGCGCCGCGTTTTTTTGGCGCCGACCTCGGCCCCGATACCGAGGCGCCCTATCTCCTCGGTGAGCCGTCCAAGATCAAATCCGAGGGAAATGAAAGCGCCCATGAGCATATCGCCCGATACGCCTGAGAAGGCGTCAATATACAATATTCCTTCTTTCGTCCCAGGATATTCCGTTTTATTATATCCCTTCATGTTTTCTATTGATGAGAGACGCGATATATCCGGCCCCGAAGCCGTTGTCGATATTCACCACGCACACTCCCGCGGCGCACGAGTTGAGCATGCCCAAAAGCGCCGTCAGCCCCCCAAAGGATGTGCCGTACCCAACACTTGTGGGTACGGCGACAACGGGTCTATCAACGATACCCCCAATGACGCTGGGGAGCGCCCCTTCCATACCCGCCACGACGATCAGGACGTTGGCGCGGCGAATCAGATCCATATGTCCCATCAGCCGATGCAGACCCGCCACCCCCACATCATAGAGGCGCGTGACATCATTTCCCATCATCTCACACACCAACGCAGCCTCCTCGGCCACCGGAAGGTCGGAGGTGCCCGCGCTGACGACCAGAACCGTTCCGATTCCGGTTTTTTCAACCGGCTGCTGCTCGAAGAAGAGGCATCGCGCCCGTTCGTAATAGACCATGCCGTCCATGAGACGACGTATTTCGTCCGCCTTGTCGGCATCGACCCGGGTAATCAATACATTATTGCCCCCCGCCGCCAGCTCCCCGATGATCTTTACAATATCCTCGGGCCGCTTCCCCTCCCCCATCACAACCTCCGCAAATCCCTGTCTGATCGCCCGGTGGGTATCCGGCATCGCAAACCCCAGATCGGTATAGGGAAGATATTTCAGCCGATCCGACGCCTCTTCTATATCAAGCTCGCCGTCCCGTACCCGGCACAGCAGCTCTGTCAGTTCATCACGATTCATGAGAATTCACCGGAAAAACAATTCTCCTGATTCCTGGGAAATAAGAAACAGGAAATATATTCTCACGCGATCATCGCCGACGAAAAAATCGTTGGCAAGTATCAGCGCATAGTTATAGGCATGTTTCCCCTCTCCGAGCATTGTTTCGATTTCGTCCGGTTTTTGAACACACAGCGTTTCCGGAACCGTGGGGATCAGGAGAATGCTGAAAGAGTCCCCTATAACGGTGATATATGAAGACGAAACAACATTTCCCAATTCACCGAGGATGGAATTCCTCACCTCGTCATCCACACATCCCAGCGCCCCCCGTTTCACGACATGTTCAATAAGGATGTCCGTTTGATCGGTGGATATAATAAGGAGGATATCGCCGGCTATCTTGCCGTCAATGGCATGTTTGATAATGGTGAGTTTCTCGGCCTCATCCTGCATAATGCGAAACGCCTCATCAGGATTGATAATCGTGATGGAGGCGTTTCCCACCGTTACGGTCTCTCCGGTCAACCTGGATAGCGCCTGTGCCGCCTTTTTGAGCGCTTTATCCGAATAGTCACCAAGAACATCCTTCCATTGTATCAACGCATTATGTCTGTCCATATATTACATCAAATTTACAACATCAAGAATCAGTACCGGCCGACCGTCACCGAGGATGGTCACCCCGGAAAATCCGGGGATACGCTCCAGCGGTTCGCCAAGGGATTTGATGAACACCTCTTCGCTTCCCAGTATCTCGTCCACTTCAAGGCCGATGTTCCTCCCCCTCACCTCGACGACGACCATCGGAATGACCGGCCGACCGTCCCCGTTCTCCGGCAGTCCCAGAAGCCGCGCAAGGCTCATGAGCTGCACCATCTCATCGTTGATGATGACAACCCGTTGGTTCTGACTGCGTTTGACGGCATCCCGGGATACCTCGGCGGACCGCACGGTCTTGCTCAGCGGCAGTACGTACGTTTCCTCGCCGACCCGCACCAAGAGGGACTGGATGATGGCGACCGTCAGGGGCAGCGTCATGACAATTCTCGTCCCCCGGTCCTTTTTCGCCTCTAAATTGACGGAACCTCCCAGAGACTCAACGGTCGTCTTTACCACGTCCATCCCCACCCCGCGTCCGGAAATATCCGTCACTTCCTGAGCGGTTGAGAGATTGGGCATAAACGTCAACAGTAACAGCTCCTCGTCGCTTAACAGATCGGCCTGTTCCCTCCCAATGATCCCCCGGGAAACCGCCGATTCCTTGATACGTGCAGGATCCATGCCCCTGCCGTCATCCACAACCTCAATGAAGACCAGGTCCTTCTCCCGGTAGGCGTTCAGGCTGACCCTGCCCTCCCTCGGTTTTCCCTTCGCTTCCCGTTCCTCGGGAGGCTCTATCCCGTGATCCACCGCATTTCTGAGGATATGCATCAGAGGGTTCGACAATTCCTCCAGGATGGCGCGGTCAAGCTCAATATCGCCGCCGGTCACGGTGAAATCTATCTCCTTCTTCTTTTCCCGTGCGATATCGCGAATCAGGCGGGGGAGTCTGGTGAGGATACTCTCCAGGGGCATCATGCGAACGGTTATGACCTTGGTATGCAGCTCCCGAATAAGGCTTTCAAGCCGATTAACCGCCTCGTCCAGCGGAGTAATCCCCAGTCCGCTGGTAGAGACCTGAATACGGGATTTGGTAATCAGGAGTTCGCCGACGAGATTAATGAAACTCTCAAGAACATCCGTACCGATACGGACGGATCGAGGCAGGTCCGAGGAGACCTCTCCCGAGGGGAGCATTTCCCCGATGCTGACGTGACCTTCTCCGGACGCTTCGGAAGGCTCCAGAGAGTCGCTCTCTTCCTCGGGGGTGTCCGGTTTTACGGCTTTTTTTGAATCCGCCGGAGGCTCTCCGACGGCCTCGACGTGCTCAGGAATTTTTTTTTCCTGAGCCCCCTCCTGGGGCTTGGCGCTTGTGCGCAGGATCTCATGCCCGATGATGTCCGGCATGTCCCCCAACGCCCTGGCGATATCGGCTTCGTCAACACCGGTCAGCAGGTTTACCGTCAACACGCCCTCGATGATCCCCCCCCAGTTGCCCTGCTTGAGATCCTGGAGATTCGGAACCATCCCCATGACCCTCCCAAGCTCGGACAATTTCTTGACGCCCAACAGCGCCTTGACGTGCGGTTTCGACCCCTTGGGATCCACACGCAGCACAACCTTGTATACTCGCGAATCGTCCCGTAGAACCTCTGTGGATATGTGGGGCTCCTCCTCCGGCCCCGCAGCCGCTCGTTCTTCCGCCGGCTTCTCGGGAACCGGCACACCCTCTGCCGCCGCCAAAAGCTGTTCGATAATATCGCCGAGATGCACCGAAGGATCTTCATCCTTGTCCACGGCGGTCAACTGCATCTCAAGTACATCTACGGATTTGAGCAGAATATCGATGGTGTCAGGATTTATCGTGATGATTCCCTTACGGATGACATCCATAAGGTCCTCGACCTTATGGGTGAGCTCGGATATGGACTCAAACCCCATGGAGGCGCTCATACCCTTAACCGAGTGAGCCTCTCGAAAAATCGCATTGACCACTTCCATGTCTTCCGGATTTTTCTCGAGATCCAGGGAAAGCTGGCTCAGCTTGCTCAGATGCTCCCGAGATTCCTCCATGAATATTTTCTTGTAACGCGACATATCCATGGTTAATCAACCTCCCAGGAAAATCTCACAATCTCTTCGGCTATCTCGGCGGGGGTAAGTACTTTATCAACCAGCCCCGCCTTGATGGCGGCCCCGGGCATTCCGAACACCGCTGATGACTCCCTGTCCTGTACCAGGGTCATCCCTCCGTTTTCTTTGACGGCGGCGAATCCGTCGGTACCGTCTTTTCCCATGCCGGTAATGATGACACCAAGCATCGCGGCCTTGTAAATGCGCGCTGCGGATATCATGGTAAAGTCCGCGGCCGGAATAACGCCTTTATGCGGCGGCGCATCATGCAAAATCAGGAAGGGGGCATCCCCGTCTTCTCCTTCCGCCACAACCAGATGACGCTTACCGGGGGCGACGATAATTACCCCTTCCTCAATTGCCAGACCATCGGTACCGACGATGGTATTCATTTTTGACGCATTATTAATTCGATTAGCAAATGACGTGATAAACCGGGGAAGCATATGCTGAACAACAATAACTGATGCAGGCAGCACATGATCTATACGGGAAAAAATATCCACCAGTATTTTCGGTCCACCGGTGGATGACGCTATGACGATCAGCTTCCCCTCGACCATTACCCGTCTTACTTTAAACCGGCTACTTTTTTAACCATCTCAATGACTTTATCCGGCTCGAACGGCTTGACGATGTAGTCCTTTGCGCCTGCGTTTATCGCCTCCACCACCAACGGCTCCTGGCCCAACGCGCTGCACATGATGACTTTCGCGTTGCGGTCAAAATCGATTATTTCCTTGACCGCATCGATGCCGCTCTTGAGGGGCATAACAATATCCATCGTGACAAGATCCGGCTTCAATCTCTTGTACTGATCCACCGCTTCCTCGCCGTCTTTGGCTTCACCTACCACTTCGTATCCTTCGGAAGTGAGAACATCCCGCAGCATCACGCGCATGAAATTCGCATCATCAACAATCAATATTTTATAACTCATAGCTCATCACGTTAAACGAGGTTTCCACATAATGTACCAATTTATCCACATCCAGCAAATTGATTATCCTATCTCCTTCGGTAAAAACAGAAGAAACGAAAATCTCTCCCTTGTTTTCATCTCTGAGCATCGTATCGCCGGAAAGAAACTCCTCATCAACGCTCAATACGTCGGTTGTTTGACCGGTAACCAGCCCCAGGTTCATGCCCGCATGCTCCAGCAAGATAACCTGGTCGATCTGCGATTCATCCTCAAGGCCGAGTACCTTGTCGACATCGATCATGGTGATGATGCTGCCCGCAAGGTTCATGATCCCTCGAACAAACCCCGGCGCCCGAGGAACTCTGGTAATCGGCTGCAGGTCGGCGATCCGTTCCACTTTTCTAATGTCGATGGCGTAAATTTCCTTTCCCACCCGAAACAGGATGATCTGACCCTGCGCACGGACAAGCCTTGGAGTTTCCACCTCGGCCATGCCACTACACCTCCAATTCCGGATCGAGCTTGAAGGAGTTGACTATACTTTTCAATCGATCGGCCGTATCCGATAATTCCTGGGCGGCTGACGCCATCTCCTCCATCGAAGCGGTCTGCTCCTCAGTGGCGGCGGATACTTCCTCGGTTGCGGCGGCGTTGTCTTCGGCTACTCGGGCGATTTCATCCACCGCCTTGACCATTTTCTCTGCGCCGAAGGACTGCTCCTGAGTCAGCGTTGAAATCCGGTTGAGTTCATGCAGTGAATCCAGTGCGATACGTACAACACCGTTCAGCGAGTTGACCGCCGAGTTGATAACGTTCTTTCCGTCCTGAACGTTTTTCAAGACATCCCGAACATCAGTCATGGTTTCTTCGCTGCTGTCATGGATGACTTTCACGATCCCGGTGATTTCCTCCGCGAACCGCGTGGTGCTTTCGGAGAGCTTTCTGATCTCGTCCGCGACCACGGCGAATCCCCTGCCGTATTCGCCGGCCCGGGCCGCCTCGATGGTGGCATTAAGAGCTAAAAGATTCGTCTGCTGGGCCACGCCGCTGATCACCTCGACAATCTTCCCGATTTCCCTGGCCTGTTCCGAAAATCTGAGCATGTCCATGCCGATTTTCTCCATGTCCTCCAGCACCGCCATCATTCGCTCCATGGCGTTGTCCACCATCTCTCCGGCGTTGCGTGCCTCCTCCTGGCTCTTATCCGAGGTCTGGGAAAGCTCCCGCGCCGTGCCGGCAACCTTTTCTATGTTGCCCGCAATTTCCTTGATGATTCCGGACGTCGTTTCGACCATTTCGGCCTGGTGCTCCGCACCTCGGGAGACCTGTTCGATTGTTGATGCAATTTCCTCGGTGGATGCATTAATTTCCTCCGCCGAAGTGGAAAGCGACTGGGCGGAATCGGATACGTTGGATGCGGTACTTTTGATGTGTCCGACAAGCTCTCTCAGGTTTCCTAACATTCGATTAATGGCGTTGGCCAGGTCCACCGTCTCATCGGGAAATATTTTCTTGGCCGAGATATCGATATACCGGCTCAAATCTCCCTGGCTGATTATTTCGGTCGTATTGGTCAGTTCGCGGAAATCTCCGGTGAATCCCTTGGTAAACAGCCATCCTAATACAAGCCCGATACAAATGGACATCAACGCCGAAATCATGCGCTGAAGTAAATCATCATCGACGATGTTGAGGAGATCAACAATCTGAGTAACGATGACGGAGGCAAGAATGACCAGCAGGAATCCAAGAATAAACTTGTAGCCGATCTCTATTCTCATTACAGGTCCTCCCGTTTTACTTTATAGTACACCAATGGAGGCAAATTTTAAAGGGATATTGTTACACTTTTTGGTAAATTCTGTCAGGGATACTCACCGTTCTAAAAAGATGCCGTCCCCGACCGACAAGCGATTCGGTTCTCCCCAGGATAAGATAACCTCCATCAACCAGTTGCCGATGAAATCCGGTTTCCAACATTTCCTGGTATCTTCGGGAGAAGTAAATCAGGATGTTGCGGGCCAGAATCAGGTCAAACCGTCTATGGACCCTCTGTTTAAGCACATCTTTCTTGATAAAAAGAACCGATTTCTTCAATTCCGGTGTCACCTGATAGCCCGCGTCAACCTTAACAAAATAGTCTTCGATCAGGTTCGATGACATTCCCGACATCCGCTCGGGCGGATAGATCCCCTTGATTGCATAAAACAGCGCCCGTTTGTCGACATCGGTTCCGATTATCCTCAGATCAAATCTCCCGTTTATTTTTTTGAAGTATTCCAGAAAACAAATTGCGACGCTATACGGCTCTTCTCCCGTGGAACAGCCGACACTCAATATGTTTATTTTTGTATCGCCCCGATGTTCCCTGTTTTGTACGATCTCGGGGACTACGATCCTTCTGATGTTGTCGAAGGTTTCCTTGTTTCTAAAAAATCTGGTGACATTCACCGTCAGCGCATTGAGCAGCCGTTTGTATTCATCCTTGTCCCGTTCCGCCAGATCGAGATACTCGTCGACGTCCGTGCAATTTTTGGCCCGCATCCGCACTCGAAGCCGACGCTTCACATAGACATCCTTGTAGATGTTCATGTTGATATTCGACCGCGTGTACAGAAGCTCC
Organism: Candidatus Zymogenaceae bacterium; assembly: GCA_016931225.1. NCBI lineage: Bacteria > Deltaproteobacteria > Candidatus Zymogeniales > Candidatus Zymogenaceae > Candidatus Zymogenaceae bacterium. Next base: position 128,296 of record JAFGFE010000018.1, on the reverse strand, counting down.
TTGAGCCTGGCGAGCGATCTGACCGAAATCCGCAGATCGTCGAGCAATCCCGAGCCGCCGGGTGTATTGGCGTCGGATTCAATCAGAAGGGCAGCACCTCCTTCAAATCGTCGGCAACCCGTCTGCTCATTATGGAAATAAGGCCGAGATTCGCAGTACGTTTCGCAATAACCGTCAACAGCGCCTTTCCATCAATGTCCGTCAGTATGATCTGTCCATCGGAATTGATGATAAGTGTGTTGTGATTCTTTCCATGTTTAATTTCCCGAACCGCCCGGTTCACCACACTCTGGGTGTTGGAAGACACGGCGGCGATGATCTCCTCCTCGAGGCTTGTGGGAAGCGTTGAGGCAAGGACAAGTCCCTCGTAGGTCTCAAGCACCACCGCATCGACACCGGAAATGCCCGTGTGCAATTCCGATATTATCTGTGTAAGCTTTTCGACTTTATATGTCGTCACGAGTAAACCTCATCAGGGACATTAGAGACGCCCAATCAGCGCGTTTAACACCGATTGTGCACTTTTTTTGTCGGTTGCATTACAGGGTAGAATTACCGTGTCGTCCGACAGGTCCAGATCCTTTTTCAGGATATCCAGAGACACCGCGTCCTCTTTATCCTGCTTGTTGGCCGCCACAACAAACGGCTCTTCGAGAATATCCGAGAAAAACTTGATGATATCTTTCGCCTCCTTGAATCGTCGGGTGTCTGTGGAATCGACGATGACGATGAATCCGAGCATATTTTCGGTCAGCACTTCCCACATAATCTGGAGCTGTTGCTGGCCCGGCGTTCCAAAGAGATATATCTTATCGTCACCCCTGGTCACCTTGCCGAAGTCCATGGCGACGGTCGTCTCGGATTTTATGGCGGCAAGGTCGGCGACGGTTACCTTCTTTTCTGTGCTGACCACAGCTATTTCGCTGAGTGTTTTGATAAACTGGGTTTTGCCGCTGTTGAAGGGACCGGTTACCACAACCTTTTTTCTACTCATATCACACCTCCACCACCCGTTTCTCTCGATGTATCAATATCTTCGCCGCCGGACATCCACAGCATACAGGACGTTCTTGCAGCTCCTTTTGGTTTACGCCGAAAATATACCGGTAAGTGTACCAGCTCCAGAGGTAACATATCTTCCGTGTGAAAACCGGGCAACAGGACTTTTCTTTCTTGCTTTTTTTACCCCATATAGAGAAACATGCTCCACATTATTTGAAGCATATCTTCATATTTTATCGTTTACTGACTGTTTTTGATTCATTTGACTTAACTTATAATATTTTTGTGCTCATCAGTCAAGGATTTTCCCCGTCCCCCGAAGTGAAAAACTCCTCGACATCTTCGGGTCTGTCCGTAATACGGTAATCGGAAAGGCTGTTCAGAAACAGTGTCCCGTACGTGCGGGTATACAGCCGGGAGTCGAACACGCACAGCGCCCCCCGATCGGATGCGCTGCGGATGAGCCTTCCCAATCCCTGCCTCAGGGCGATGACCGCCCGTGGAATCTGATAGGTATAGAAGGGATTTCTCCCCATCATGGACAGATACTCGCCCCTGGCCTGGATGATCGGATCTGAGGGGGAATCGAACGGGAGCTTGTCGATGATCACCAAGGAAAGGGCCTCCCCCGGAACGTCGACCCCCTCCCAGAAGGATGACGTGGCGCACAGCACAGACTCCACGTCGGTGCGAAATGCATCCAAAAGCACGGGCTTCGGCGCCTCCCCCTGCACAAACACCGGCATGGAAAGCCGCTCCGATAATTCCCGATACATCTCGTTCATGTTCTTGAAGCTGGTGCACAGAACAAGCGCTTTCCCTTGAGAGGCCGTGATGAGCCGCTCGGCAAGGGAGGATATCCGGGGAATGAATGACGGATGCGAGGGCTCAGGCAGCCCCCGGGGAATGCACAGGAGGGCCTGACGCGACAGATCGAAGCCGCCGGCGATACGAACGCCCCGGGTCTTCTCATAAATCGCATCACTTGACGCGTCATCCGTCGATTCCCAGAGCCCCACGCTCCGGGCGAAGAAATCGAATTCACCGCCGACGGTGAGGGTCGCCGATGTAAAGACCAGGGTGTCCAGCGCCGGGTAGAGGGTCTCCCGGAGGACCTTCCCCGAGTCAATGGGCGTGGCCATCAAAAACAGCCCATGCCCCCTGACCTCGCACCAGTACACGGTGTCCGAGTCCGGCGGCGAGAAGAAGGTGTCCAGATCCGCCGCCAGCTCATCGGCCCGCCGGGAGATGGAGAGGATCCCCTCGGAATCGGTGTTAAGGCCGCTGACCCGGTCGGACAGGAGGGTGAGACGCTCCCTGAGTTGGACCGCGTTTTGCGCGTCCTCCTTCGAGAAGAACCCCCGGCGCATGCGCACCCTTCCCTCGCCCCGGGATTGAAACAGCCTGCGGTGAATGTCACCGAAAAACGTGTTCGAGGCGCCGGTCAGCTTTTCCGCGGCCCCGGCGACCCGTTCATCGACCACTCCTTCGTGACCCATTTCCCGAAGCAGGTCTCTCATCAGCTCGTCGATACGAAACCGGGAGAGGGAGCACCCGAAATAGGCGGCACAAACATCCTCAAGATGGTGGGCCTCGTCGAAGATCACCGCATCATGCTCCGGGATGATACCCATCCCCCCCAGGTGCTTGATCATGAGGTCCGCGAAAAAGAGATAGTGGTTGACCACCACCAGGTCCGCCTCCCTCGCCTCCCGGCGCCTTTTCATCACGAAACACCGCTCATGGTGGGGGCAATTTGCGCCCGTGCAGGTGTCCGCGGTGGAGCATATTTCGTTCCAGGGGGTGTAGGAATCCGGGAGCCGGTCGATCTCCGCCCGGTCCCCGGTTTGGGTGGTCTGAACCCATTTTTCGACTGTGCGAAAGAGCAGGGCGTCGTCCTTGAATGAAAAGGTGCCCTGGCGGATGAATCGGTCGTAGTGACGCAGACAGAGATAATTTCGCCGTCCCTTCAGGTGTACGGCGGTCACCGGCCTGTCCAGAATATCGGAAAGCAGGGGCACGTCCTGATTGATTATCTGGTCCTGGAGGTTTTTCGTGGCCGTGGAGACGACCACCTTTCTGCCCGACAGCACGGCCGGGGCCAGGTAGGCAAGAGTTTTGCCGGTACCCGTACCGGCCTCCACCATCAGACATTCCCGATCCACAAGAGCGTCCCGCACGGCCCGGGACATGGTCAATTGGCCGTCTCGAAACTCGTATCTTTCCAGAACCGCGGACAAAGCGCCGTCGTCTCCAAAAATCTCCTCGATGCCCGGCTCCGCGCGGGTGTCCCGGCTCTCCTCGGGAATTGTTGTCACTATTGACTTATCCGGATTGATGGTGGTATATACAAAGAATCAATGAAACGGGCGAAGAATCCCGTGTAAAACAAAACGAGGGCACCGACACTCTCTATTCAGGATATCCGTATCGGGGCGGAAACGCAAGTATATAATGTATTACCTCCACCCCGGTTTCTCACAAAGGAGAACGGCATGAGTAATCAGAACAAGACGTCCCAGTTCATGGTGACGACCATCATTTTTTTCGCCATCTTTTTTATCATCTACTTCCTGTTCTTACGGAAGGATGAAGAGACGTTTTTTACCCCCGACGACTATGACGTGGTATTCATCAACGACGGAACCATCTACTTCTCCGACTTCAAGGGTGAATTCACCGAGAAGGCGGCAAAGGGCGTCTTTGTCGCCTGGGATACGGTGGGCGAGGGTGTCTACTTTATCGATAATTACGCAAAGCTGAGATACTACGACATCGACGAGGGGAAGCCGCGGGATGTGACCACGAACATCACCGATTTTGAAATCTCCCCCACCGGTGACGCCATCGCCGTGGTCCAGACCCTTGACGAGGACCGCGTGCTCGTTATCGATCCGGAAGGCACGGTGATCGCGGACTTGGGGCCGGGAACCGCCCCCCGCTGGTCCGGGGACGGAACGATCCTTGCGTATCTCACAGGCGGCGGCGTGACGATCGCCGCACGTCCGTCGGACGATCCCGCTGGCTTTCGGGTGCGGTTTTCTCAAAAGGGATCGGTGTCGGATATGGACATCTCCCCGGACGGGAAGACGATACTGATGGTGGAAACCGTGGAAATGGAGTCGTCTCTATCGAAAATCGAGCTGACCGGCTCGGGATTCGGCGAAAAAACCGTGATCAAAACCGGCACCCTGGATGAAGTCCCCCCGGCGGGGGCGCCGGTCGGCTTTTCCGAACCGAGGTTTTTCTCCGGGGAGAACACGGCGCTTTTCATCTATAACGACGCCTCGGGCGGCCGGGTGTTTAAGATCGACATCGATGACGACGAGGTCAAAGGACTCACCCAGGAGCCGGGGCCGATCTTTCGTCTTTCCATCGCCCCGGACGACGAAACCGTCGCCTATTTCCTCATCAACACCGCGGCCCAGCCCTCCTTCACGCACATCACCGACGAGGGCGATGTTCCGATGATCCTGGGACCGGACACCATCAACGAGGCCTTTGTCGAAAAGATATACCGGATGAACGATGAAGAGGAAATCGGCGGTGATGAGGTGAACAAATACAACCTCGACCAGTTTTTGGAGAGCGACGTGATCCGGGTGATCGATTTAAAGCGGGACGTCTACTGGGTACTGGGGAGTGGGCAGAATCCATCGCTGAGGAAGTAGGGACCGCCCCGACGGGGGGGGGCGACTTTCACCGCTCCTCGATAATATTGTAAATATACCAGACATCACGCCGCCCCGATGATTTCATCGGGGCGGCGTCTTTTTTTCACAAAATATGCGGCCGACCCATCCATGAAGAGATACGGGCGATATCGGCGTTCCTTATCGTATCCCCCCGTCCGCCGATGCGGACCGAATGGACGGTGACGGGGTGATGTCGATATCGTTCACCCCCCATGACGCGGATAAAGCGCCGCGAAAAGCTTCACCGCTTCACAGCCCTCTCCTCATCCACCACCCCTTTCCTCCGGATACCCGCTTACCCCGGCCCGACGAAATCGACCCCCCTCCCCAGGCAGATGAATCCCGGGTTGAGGAGCGTCTCCTTGTTGTAGGAAAGCTCCTCCCCGCCGGCCACAACCCGGCCGCCCGCGGCCCGCACCACCGCGTGGGCCGCCGCCGTGTCCCACTCATAGGTGGGGCCGCTTCGAACGTATATATCCGCCGTGCCGTCCGCCACCAGGCAGAACTTCAGCGAGCTCCCCATGGAAACGGTGTCGACCACATTATAGCGGGAGAGGATCTCTTCCTCGTCGGGATTCGCGTGGGACCTGCTGCGTACCGCCACCCGTCCCCGCCCGCCGGGGGTCTTTCGGGGAATCGACTCCCTCTCACCCTTCTCCTCCCGAAAGGCGTCGCCGCCCTCCGTTCCGCCGTAGAGGAGATCGATCACCGGGGCGAAGACCACCCCCGCAATCGGCAGGTGATCCTTCACCAGGGCGATGTTGACGGTAAACTCTCCGTTTCGCCGGATGAACTCCTTCGTGCCGTCCAGGGGATCGACCAGGAAAAAAATCGGCCATTCCTGCCTAACCTGTGGGGGGACGTCCTTCCCCTCCTCGGAGATGATCGGGATATCGGGGTATGCCTTGCCCAGCTCCCGGACGATAACCGCGTGGGACGCGGTGTCCGCCCGGGTCAGGGGCGAATCGTCGTCCTTATTTGTTACGGAGATATCCTCCCCGTCGTACACCTCCATCACCGCCCGGCCCGCACTGCGGGCGATGTTGGACAGTGTCGTTATTGAAACTTCCGTGCTCATGGGTCACCGATCAGTAGATGTATATACAAAAAAACCGATTGCGCGGACGAAAACGGATTTACATAAAATCATCGGGCCGGTCCCGCATACGCTCACCCGCCCGCTCCAGGGATTCCTCACGATTGGAATATGCGTCAAGGAAGTTCTTCAAATAGACCGGCTTGGAGCCCACCGGCACCTTCAGCTCATACAGATCCACATCCGGCGGGGTCACCCCCTTCAGAAGCTCCGGATTGAGCCGTTCCAGGGTCGAGGTCTTGACCTCCAGGACATCGGCCATGAACGAAAGCGTCACCCCACCCGGCACATATACCTTGTCGTATTCCAGCGGCGTCACATCAATGGGAACGGCGAAGCCGTAGGCCTCGGGATGTTCCATAATGATGATCATGGCGATGATTCGGGGCACGTATCCCCCGGCCTGAAACGAAAGCCTCCCTTGACGCCCCATCTCCCACAGACCCACATCCCCGCACGCCTTGAGGGCGCTTCTGATGGGGGCGCCGCCGCAGTTGTATCCGGCCAGGGCCAGGTGCCAGTCGTCGAAGGTATTGTAAAAATAGCGCAGATACTTCGCGGCGTACATGGTGGACTTCTCGTAGTCCTTACGCTCATCCACCCACTCGTCGATGCGCATGCCCATCTTCCGGGCTGTCGACGGGATGAACTGCCAGGGACCGCCGGCGTCTTTGACCGACACCGCGTCGGCGTCGAACCCGCTCTCGATGATGGCGACGTAGACCAACTCCTCCGGCACCCCGTATTCCCGGAATATCCCCCGCATCATGGGAGCATAGCGCTGGGAGCGGGACAACCACTTCTTGATGGAATAAGGCGATCGGGAGAGCGCCTCCAGCTCGTCGAGCACCTCGTCATTGACCACCAGGGGAAAATACACTCCATCCTCGGAAAAGGAGGAGATGATCTCCTGCTCTGTGTCGGAAAACGGGAGCGACACGCCCACGGAGAGGGAAAACGACGCGCATCCCGAGAGGGGAAGCGTCACAGCCCAAAACAGCGTGCACACGACAATGCGAGAAAAAATATCCTTCATTCGGAGTGTCTTCTTCGGGGTATACAGCCACTACAGATACTACCCGTACCGATCGAGCACTGTCAAGGGGGAAAATTCATTTGACATACGAGCGATGAACGGATACTATTTTGAACAGACAATCATCGGAAATCACCATGGAAACGACGCGGCTTCACGAAGAAATCAGGGAACTGGCGCGTAAAAAGAACGCCGTTCTCCTTGCACACAATTACACCGTCAGCGAGGTGCAGGATGTCTCTGACTTCGTGGGAGACTCCCTGGGTCTTTCCATTCAGGCGTCCGAGACCGATGCGGACATCATTGTGTTTTCCGGCGTGCACTTCATGGCGGAAAGCGCCGCCATCCTCTCACCGAAAAAAAAGGTCCTCATCCCCAAGCTCGATGCGGGATGCCCCATGGCGGACATGATAACCTCCGAAGACGCCCGAACATTCAAGGAACGGTATCCGGGGGCGGAGCTGGTGATGTACATCAACTCGTCGGCCGCCGCCAAGGCCGAATGCGATATCTGCTGCACGTCGGCCAACGCCATCCGGGTGGTCGGCGCCACCAAGAGCGACATGGTCCTCATGGCGCCGGATCGGAACCTGGCCCAGTATACCGCCCGCTTCACCGACCGGGAGATCGTCTTCTGGGACGGCTACTGCATCGTGCATGAACAACTCACCCCCGAAGACGTGCAAAAAGCCCGGGACGCCCATCCGGACGCGGAGCTCCTGGTCCACCCGGAATGTCGGCCCGAGGTGATCGACATGGCCGACCAGGTGGCCAGCACCTCCGGCATGCTGAAATACGTGAAAGAATCGTCCCACCACACGTTTTTGATTGGAACGGAAATCGGCATACTCCACCCCCTGAGATGTGCATCACCGGAGAAAAACATCTACCCGGTATCGGAAAAGATGGTCTGCGTCAATATGAAAAAGACATCGCTTGCGGACATCCGGGATTGCCTGAAGGGGGAGAAAAACCGGGTCGTCGTCCCCGAGGACGTGGCGAAGGGGGCGAAGATCGCCCTGGATCGGATGATCGCCATCAAAAAGGACGATTAGCAACAACGGGCGGCCGAAGTCCACCGCCGACCATGTTTTTTACCATTTTTCTTTGATGCACAAAAAAGGCGGAGGAAGGGAGGCCTCGTGACCTTGAGAAAACACGCGATCCTATCGACCAGGTCTTTTATTATCACATGTATTTTGACAATCGCCCTCGTATCGGCGGCGCCCGCGGCGTTCCCCCAGGAAGATGCCCCGGTCGAGGCGTCCGGCCCCTCCACCATCGATATCATCAGAGACCTGATTGACGACGACACCGCGGTGCTGGTATACAACGCGGACACCATGAAGGTACTGGTAATCACCTCCGGAGGCACCGCCACCCGGACCCTTCCCGAGACGGACGAGCCGCTGGAGACCCGCGTCAAGACCTTCGTGGAATCCATGGAGGCGTTGGACCCGCTGGTAAACTTCCAGGACGAGGCGTACGCCCTTTATCAGATACTGATAGGGCCGGTGAAGGAGGATATCGCCGGCGCCTCCCGCCTGGCGATCATTCCCGGCTTCACCCTCAGAAAGCTTTCGTTCGCCGCCCTCGTCTCAGAAAAGGACAAGACGAACGATTTCATGCCCCGTCCCCGGTTTTTGATGGATGACTACGCCCTCTTCTACTCCCCCGCCATAAGCCTTTTGGCGGATTCCTTGGCCCTGGATGCGTCCACAAATCTCGGGGGCCTGGTCATGGGAAACTCCCCCTATCCCGGCGGTTTTGCGTATCTGAAGGTTGCACCGCTGGAGATGAAGGCGGTGACGGCGGAGATCCCGGGCGCCGTGATGTATGAAAAAGAGAGCGCCACGGAGGCGCTCTTCTGGGACGAGATGGCGAAGGGGGGCATCTCTGTCGTCCACATCACCAGCCACAGCGTGATAAAAACGGGCAACGACGAATCGTCCCGGATCCTGCTGGCCGGGGGCGACGGCCAGGACGGCAACCTGACGGTGAGCGAGGTTCTCTACAGCTACATGGACGTGAACCTCGTCACCCTTTCCGCGGATAGAACGGCGCTTATCTGGAGCGGCTCCGGGGGATTCCCCGGCGCGTTCCTGCTGGCCGGGGCCGATTCGGTATTGGCGACGGTCTGGACCATCGACCGGGGGGTGACCGCGGTCTTTATGGAGTTTTTCTATAACAACCTGACCGATCACGACAAGGCCGAGGCCCTGCGTCTTTCACAGCAGATGGTTATCGATTCGGAAGAAAAAAAGGGGTACCGCCGCCTTGCCCATCCGGGATACTGGGCGCCGTTCGTCCTGTATGGATCATACAAGTAACAGCGGTCTAAAAATATATATGGGGAGGCAGTCATTCGAGCCCTGGTCACCGGCGCGGGATCCTCTGTAGGTCTCCGTTTGATACCCCGGCTGTTGAGCCTGGGTTTTTTTGTACGAGGCTTCGACCTTTTCGAAACGGCCGATACGCTGAGGGGTGTGGAGTATGTCTTCGACGACATCGATAAAAGCACCGTTATTTCCCGTATCGCCCGGGACATCGACCACGTTTTCCACCTGCAGAACCTGAGCGGCCCCGGCCTCTTGACGGCCCGCAAAACCGGCGACACCCTGAAGGCGCACCTCACCTCCACCATCAAGCTCGCCAACGTGGCCAAAAGCCTGGGGACCAAGACCTTCGTATACGTTTCCAGCGCTCAGGTATACGGCCCCTCCCGGGAGGAACTCTATCGGGAAAGCGAAAAACCGAGGCCCGTATCCCGAACAGGCAGGCGCCACCTGGCGGTGGAGCGCTACCTGGTGGAAACGATGGTCCCCCGGAATCTGACCGTCATCATTCTTCGCATCCCCCCCGTGACCGGATGGGGCATCCCCCCCGCCGCCCATCCCAGCCTCCATGCCTCCTTCAGACGGGCGTTTTTTGGAAAATCGATCCCCCTCATCGGCTCGGGGAAGCACCCCGTTCAGTACCTCGACGTGGAGGACCTGGTATCCGCCATGGTCCGGGGCATCAAGACGAACACCAAGGGGCTTCTCACCCTCAACGTGGCCGCGGATGATATCATCACCCAGCGGGAGCTATTCGATTTCCTGGTAGAATTCGCCGAATCGCCGTCACGCCCGCTTTTCCTCCCCGCCCCGTTGACGCCGCTTACGGGCCTGCTCGGACGCATGGGCATCCCGCCCCTGGGCACCGACGCACACATCCTCCATCACCCCCAGACGATCATCGATGCGACACGGGCGAGGGATTACCTTGAGTTTACGCCCAAACGGACGACGGAGACGCTGTCCGAAATGTTTCGCTCCTGGGTGGACGGCATGCCGATGGGCGATCGGGCCGGGACGCACGTGAGCATCTTCAGGCGATAGCCCCACCACCCGGCCGGTCATCGTACAGTCATACCTGTTGTTTCTTTATTTTTCCGGGGACGGGTCGATTTCCGGAAAGATTTTCTTCGGGTTCAGGATGTTTTTGGGATCGAGGGTCGTCTTGATCCTCCGCATGACGTCCATCTGGGCCGCATCCAGGCTGATCGGGAGATACTCCCGGCGGATGGAGCCGATGCCGTGCTCGCCCGTCAAGAGTCCCCCCATCCGGGCCGCCAGCCGATACAGCCCCTCCCGAGCCGCGGGGAGCGCCCTTTTCCATTCATCAGCACTCATACGACCCTTGATGATCTCCACGTGGACGTTCCCGTCGCCGATATGGCCGAAGAATATCGACGACAGCCCGAGGCCGTCCAACAGATCCTTCGCCCCGGCGACGAAGGGAGGAATCTCCTTTCGGGGTACCACCACATCCTCCCCCTCCTTCGCCTCGCTTTCGGCCACGATGGCCTCCCGGAGGCATCTCCTGGCCTCCCAGAGCCTGTCGGACGTGGCAGTGGAATCGGCGGTGATGATATCCTGTGCGCCGTGGGCCGATGCCGCCTCCCAGAGCCGCTCCATCTGCCGCTCCACGTCGTTCCGGTCGTCCCCGTCCAGCCGTATGAGAAGCTGGGCGCCGGCATCGGCAAAGGGCACCTTTTTTTGCAAAAAGCGCTCGGCCATCTCAGTCGCCTCCCGCTGGATGAACTCGATGGTGGCGGGGACGACCCGCGCCCGGATGATATCGCTTGCCGCCCGGGCGGCACAGAAAAGGTCGTCGAAGGGGACGAGGAGGTCCATCGTGAAGGCGGGCATCGGGATAAGCCGGACGGTGATCTCCGTAAAGAGTCCCAGGGTCCCCTCGCTGCCGATCATCAGCCCGATGAGGTTGTAGCCGGTGGCGTTCTTGACGACCTTCCCCCCCAGCCGGGAGAGAGAACCGTCGGCGAACACCACCTCCAGCCCGGTCACGTAGTCCTTCGTCGTGCCGTACTTGACCGCGCTCGGGCCGCCGGCGGATTCCGACACGTTTCCGCCGATGCAGCAGGAATCGATGCTGGCAGGGTCCGGCGGATACATCAGGCCGTCCGCGGCCGCCGCCCGGGCCAAGACGCCCGTGATCACCCCCGGCTGGACCACCGCCATCAGGTTGTCCGCATCCACCTCGATGATGGTATTCATCCGCTCAAACGAGAGGACGATCCCCCCCATCGACGCCACGGCTCCCCCGGTAACGCCGGTGCCGCCGCTTCTGGCCGTCACCGGAACGACCAGTTCATCCGCCAAACGCATCACCAGAGACACGCCTTCTGTATTTTCCGGTTTGACCACGACCTCCGGGCGGCCGGAGAGCTCGGTGGTCTCATCCCGTGAGTATCGCTCCAGATTGTCCTCGTCTGAAAATACCGCGTCCGCACCCAGGAGGGCCTGAAGCCTCCCTATAACGGCGTCATCAACGGATCGGTAGGTCATGGCGTCCCGTCTCCATCTGTCTCGATTTTTCCATCAACGATATAATCAGTCTGATGATTTCCCCCGCTTCGAATCTACCATGTTCGTACCGATCATTGAAAGCAAATTATGACGGATACTGATACATGAAACGGTGCGCGACGAATGTCGCCGCCGTTTCACGTCACGGCACCGACGCACCGTCCCGGCAAAACCGAGGTTGCGCCCACTTCGACCCCACGGCAGGGGGCACGCCCCGAACAGACGGAGGTGTCTCAACGTCCCGGCGCCCACTCGGTTTAAGGAAAATCACCTTGACGTGAAACGGCGGATACTATATATATATTTTTTGAAACCATGCGACCCGGAACGGACACTCTTATGGCAACCGTCGTCTCCATTGCCCCGTATCTGAACAACAACGCATCATCCCAGCCCCTCCCTCCCCGACCCCCGCGGCTTCGCCCACAGGTCCGATGCCGGGGATGTTTCAACCGGTGCCGTCTGAGGGAGGGCGCCATCGGCGTATGCGGGGTGAAACGCAACATCGGCGGCGTCATTACCTGGAATCGTCCGTCGATCGTGTTTCTTTCCCCCCTCGAACAGAGGACCATCGTATTCCGTACAGAAAAATGATCGTTACAGCCGTATGAAACCTGATACCACTGATTTCTCACACCTCTTTCACCCCAGATCCGTTGCGGTGGCCGGCGCATCACCGAACTTTCCCAAATGGGGATCCATCATCCTGCACAACATCCTCAGGGGGGGATATACCGGGAAGGTATACCCGGTCAATCCCTCAGCACGGGATATCTTCGGCATCAACGCGTATCCGTCGCTGCGGGCGATTCCGGGTGAGGTGGATCTGGTCTTCGTTGTGGTTCCCCCTCGGAAGGTAGAGGACGTTTTGATCGACGCCGCCGAAAAGGGTGTGCGGATGGCGGTGATCATCACCGCCGGTTTTTCCGAAACAGGCGATGACGGCAAAAGCATCGAGGAAGCGATCGTCACCCGGGCGAGGGCCCTCGGCATTCGCCTGATCGGTCCCAACTGTATGGGCGTCGCCAGCCTCATCCCCATGAAGCTTACCGCGTGGATGCCCTCGTTCATCCCCACCGACGGCTCGGTATCCATCGTCTCCCAGAGCGGCAATGTGGGCTATTCCCTGGCCCGGGCGCTCTCCGGTCGGGGTATCGGCGTGTGCCGCTCCATCTCCAGCGGCAACGAGGCCGACCTGACAACCTCCGATTTTATCCGCGCCCTCGGCGACGACGAACACACCCGGGTCATCCTCTCCTACGTGGAGGGGATCGACGAGGGGCGCGATTTTATCTCCGCCCTTTCGGAAACCACGCCGAAAAAGCCGGTGGTCGTCCTCAAGGCGGGGCATACCGACGCCGGCGCCCGGGCCGGGAACTCACACACCGGCGCCATGGCCGGTGCCGATGAGCTCTATGGGGCCGCCCTCGTCCAGACCGGGGCCCTCAGGGCGGCGAGCCTGGATCAGCTTATCGACTACACCTCGGTCCTAATCAATCAGCCCCTCCCCCGGGGCAGGCGCGTGGGAATCCTGACCCTGGGCGGGGGATGGGGCGTGCTGGCGGCGGACGCCCTGGCGGTGGAGGGGCTTTTCGTCACCCCGCTGACTCCCGCGACCATCGCGACGCTCGATACCGTCCTGCCTTCCTGGTGGAGCCGGGGGAATCCGGTGGACACGGTGGCGGGCCTGAGGGAGGGCGACCTGAAGAAATGCCTCGAAGTTCTCCTCTCCGCGGACTATATAGATTCCCTGGTTTTGTGCGGTTTCGGGTACGGCTCGTCCCGGGGAAGCTTTTTCGCCAATTCCCCCTATGCGGATATGTACGGGATGAAGAACCTCGGAGAGAAGTTCATCACCGAGGATGAAGAGACGGCCGAGGGCATCGTCGAGATGATCGACGCCTATGGGAAGCCGATCATTCCGGTGGTGGATCAGGGGATCATCGAAGAGAGGGGAACATTCGTTGAAATTCTCAAAGATAGGGGTGTGCTGCTCTTTCCCTCACCCCGAAGAGCGGCGGCCTCCCTGGCGGCGTTGACCCGCTATGCCGAGCACCTTGGGCGGCATACGGATATGGATTAATCGACGCCCATCATGCGGTTTCCCCGTCCGACATCACCACACAACGCCCCGTTTCATCTTCCAGGTACAGATAGGGGAGCCCTGCCAGGGACTCCCGGCGAAGGTGCCATATATCCCGCCAGGATGTGAGGATTCGGCAATCCGGGGTGACGATGCGCCCGACGCCGCTGGCGGCGAGCGACGAGGCGCAGTGCATGTGCGCGTGATCATGATCATCCCGATGATCCAGATATGAATCCCACCCGTTCCGTCCGGCGTATTCATACAGCGCGGACGATCCGCAATCCGCCCGAATCATTCGATGGACCAATTCCTTGAGACGGTGAAATTCCTCCAGCCAGGATTCGGGAATATCCGCAAGCGACGTGATATGTTCCCTGGGATAGATAATATATTCTCTCGATGCGGCCGCCGACGCCACGGAGAAGTGGTTGCTTTCGAGCAACGTCAGGGAGGGATCGGAATGACAGAGGGGACAGTTCATCACAAGCCGACACATGGAAAGACGAGATACATGGATATGGATGAAATCGCTACAAAAATCCCCGAAAACATGCGGTTATGATCTCGGGGAATATACTCTTACGACTGATTGAAAGAAAACCATACAGTCATCATGTTCATTGCTGCGAGAGTTTACTCAGAAAGATGTTCCGTTTTGTATGTCTATCCGATATATGAGTACGACTGTAACGGTGTATGGTGATTGTGGTATAAAAGTATAACTGGATCGGGATGGTTATTCGGCTCTCACATCATCAGGCTGTGATCTTCAGTTTTTCCCTGATGCTCTCCTCCACCTCCTGCTCTACCTCCATCAGGCTGATAAACACGCCCTGACCCGTCGTGCCTTCATAGGCCTGTCCTCGGTGAATGACGATCAGGCGGCCGCCGGAGGGTATAACCGGTGTGCTCGACAGCAGGTTTTCCATATCCGGAAACAGCTCTTTTGATTTTTTGATGACCCGGGTGATCATATGGGTGGAGACGCCCTCTTCCCTGAGTTTCAGAATGGTCCTGATCGCCACCAGGTCCTCAAAGGAATACCTGGTCTCATTCCCGGTGCCCATCCCCCGTGCGGTCAAGAGGTTCTTTCTCCAGTAGTAGAGCTGCTGTCGGGTGATGTCGAACAATTCCATCACGAAGCTCGCCGGGTACGTGCGGACCTTGAGGTCCTCACCGTTTCCCTTCGCTGTCCTTTTCAATCGCATCACCTCCTCATAATCTTTCATCACATTCAATTGAATAGCACAAAAACAACAAAAAGCAAAGCTTTTTAATGCCGCCGGCTGAAAAAACATGAAAAGCGAACAACCCCGCACTTTTCCCGCCGTCGATATCTCAAAAGCCGCCGCGCCGGTGTCGGTATCGACGGCCTTGGCATACATCAATTTTTCTAATCGGGTGGGGCGGTATGCAGCATAAACTGTCCGGTTTCCAGAAAACTAATGACGTTGTCGATGGTGTCCTGATGGTCACAGATGAATGTATGGATATGATCCAGGACGAGGAAATCCACCGCCCCCGGCAGGTAGGTCGTCCAGACGCTGACCGTCCCGTCGTCATCCCCCTCCAAAAGCGGCGAGTATCCCTCACCGTCTCCCCGCCCGCCTGCGATGATGCCGAATTCAATATCCGGGGCGCCGCCGCAGAGACCCTCCAGGTAATCCTCGCCCATCGCCATCTCCTCGCCGCTGGGGCCCAACAGGACGTCGGTGATCGGATACATATCCAGGTACTCGGCCATCGTCGCCCCGCGGTTCGGAGGGGCGATCATCACCAGGCGCTCGGCCTGCGCGGGGCGGTATGTCTCAAGATAACACCGCACCACCAGCCCCCCCATGCTGTGGGTGACGAAATAGAGCTCCGTATCCGGCGGAAAATCCTTGAGCTTGTCGTTCACAAAGTCGTCGATGAACGTGGCGTTGTTTTCGATGGTGTTCTTCCCGCTCGGATAGGTACGGTTGACCACCTCATATCCCCTGTCCTCCAGGGACTTCTGGAGGAAATACATGGAGTTCTTCGATCTGCGAAAGCCGTGAACCAGCACGACGATCTTCGCCGGGTCCTCTTTCTTGGGGACCTGTCCCATGGACGCCTCCGGAATGATCGCCGTCAACGCGAAGCAGACAAGCACCGATGTTATGATACAAAGTCGTTTCATATGTCCTTCACAAATTATACATTCTGGTGATACATACCATTGAAAATATTTTACTCCCTTTTTCCCGGAAGGTCAATGGAGCTTGAAAAAGTGTATGCTTTCTGTTACTATTCTTTCACACATTTTTAAGAGGGAGAAAAGAGCGTGTCCTTCCCACAGACGCGACTGAGACGCCTCAGGATGAACAAAGAACTCAGGGCGATGGTGGCCGAGACCGTCCTCACAGCCGACGACCTGATCTACCCGCTCTTCGTCCAGCACGGCAGGGATGTCAGGGACGAAATCTCCACGATGCCGGGCAACTTTCGCTACTCCATGGATCGGCTTGTGGAAGAGGTCAAACAGGCTCGAAGCCTCGGCATCCTGGCGGTGCTTTTATTCGGCATACCGAAACAGAAGGACGAAGTGGGAAGCGAGGCCTACGACGATGACGGCATCATCCAACGGGCGATACGGGCCGTCAAGGATGCGGTGCCGGACATCATCGTGATAACCGACGTCTGTCTGTGCGAATATACCAGTCACGGCCACTGCGGCATCGTGGCGGACGGGGAGATAAAAAACGATCCCACCCTGGATCTCTTGGCTCAGATGGCGGTTTCCCATGCCAGGGCGGGGGCCGACATGGTGGCGCCGTCGGATATGATGGACGGCCGGGTGGCGGCGATCCGAAAGGGACTGGACGCCGAGGGATTCAGGAACACGCCCATCATGTCGTACGCGGCGAAATACGCGTCGGCCTTCTACGGCCCGTTTCGCGAGGCGGTGGATTCCGCCCCGTCGTTCGGAGACCGCCGCTCCCACCAGATGCCGCCGTCAAACGCCCGGGAGGCGCTTCTTGAGACGGCGCTGGACATCGAAGAGGGGGCGGACATCGTCATGGTGAAACCCGCGCTGGCGTACCTGGATATCATCAGGCGGGTCAGGGATCGCTTTGACGTTCCCGTCTGCGCATATAGCGTCAGCGGTGAATATTCCCTCATCGCCGCCGCCGCCCAATTGGGCTGGATCGACCGGAACGCGGTAATGATGGAGTCGCTTCTCTCCATCAAGCGAGCCGGGGCGGACCTGATAATCACCTATTTCGCCCCCGAGGCGGTTCGAATCCTGACCGAAACATAACGACATATGAAAAAAACCGATCCACGCACAAACGGCACAGACAGTACCCTCAGGCTCGTCGCGTGGGAGCTGACCCGATCGTGCAATCTTTCCTGCAGGCACTGCCGGGCGTCGGCGGAACGCGGCCCCTACCCGGACGAGCTTTCCACCAAAGATGCGAAAAAGCTCCTGGAGGATATCGCCGCCTTCTCCTCTCCCATCATGATCCTCACCGGAGGCGAGCCGCTCTTTCGCGATGACATCCTGGATATCGCCTCATTCGGGACGGAGCTGGGTCTCAGGATGGTGCTCGCCACCAACGGCACTCTCCTGACACGCCCCCTGGCCAAGGAGCTGGTCACCGTCGGGATCAAACGCATCTCCATAAGCATCGACGGCAAAGACGAGACCTCCCACGATCACCTCCGGGGAGTCTCCGGGGCGTTCTCCGGGGCGATGTCCGGCATAGAAAATGCAAAAAGTGAGGGCCTCTCGTTCCAGCTGAACACCACCGTCACCCGGCGGAACGTGGATGAGCTTCAGGAGATTTCGGCCATGGCGTCCGACCTCGGCGCCGACGCCCATCATCTCTTTTTGCTGGTCCCCACCGGCCGGGGGAGTGAGATGGCCCAGGACTCCCTCTCGGCCCGGGAGTACGAGCGGGTTCTGACAGATATCTACCGATACGAAACCACCGCAGCCCACCAGGTCAAGGTCACCTGCGCCCCCCAATACATGCGCATCCGACAGACCCTGGCGCAAAAAGAGGGGCGCACGCTCCCCGTGGGGCCCCACGGGGGCCACGGCCTCGCCGCAACCACCAGGGGGTGCCTCGGGGGGATCTCCTTTCTGTTCATCTCCCACTGCGGCGACACCCAGCCCTGCGGATACCTGGAAATCAACGGCGGAAACATCCGTACGACCCCCATTCGGGATATCTGGGAGTCGTCCCCCGTTTTCACCCGCCTCAGGGATTATGCACAGCTCTCCGGGAAATGCGGCCGGTGTGAATACACCGACATATGCGGCGGGTGCCGGGCCCGGGCCTTTGAGTCGTCCGGCGATTACATGGGGCCGGAGCCGCTGTGTCCCTACGTTCCCGCCTCCATGACGAAAAAGCACACCTGATTGTACCCTCCCATTTTCACCGTCGGTACACCCGCAGAGCATTTCGTCAATACCATACAATATGTGGTGTTTTTTGTTCCATAACCGCTACATATGACACATATAATTCTTTTTTGCTTTACATGCAGCCGAACCCTGTGTTAAGAAATAATATGGGGTTTTTGCATCCATGAAAATAAAAAAACTCGAAATATTAGGATTCAAATCCTTCGTCGACAAGGCATCCCTCACCTTCCCGGCGGGCATTACCGCTATCGTCGGTCCCAACGGTTCGGGAAAATCCAACATCGTCGACGCCATCAAGTGGGCTCTGGGGGAGCAGAGCGCAAAGACCCTCCGGGGTCGATCGATGGAAGACGTCATCTTCAACGGCTCCGTCGAGAAAAAACCCCTGGGCATGGCGGAGGTCACCGTGACGTTCAGAAACGTCGGCGGCAGACTCCCCCAACAGTTCGGAAAATACAGCGAGGTTTCGGTCCGCCGGCGCATCTTCCGCTCGGGAGAAAGCGAATACTACCTCAATAAAACCCCCTGCCGTCTCAGAGACATCAACGAACTCCTCATGGGCACCGGGGCCGGATCCAAGGCGTATTCCATCATCGCTCAGGGACAGATCGGCTCCGTCATCACCGCCCGGCCCCAGGACCGCCGCTACCTGATCGAAGAGGCGGCGGGCATCACCAAGTACAAATCCAGAAGGCAGGAGGCCTCCCGAAAGATGGAGGCGACACAACAGAACCTGCTTCGGATCGGTGATATCGTAGGAGAGGTCAAGCGGCAGATGAATTCCCTCTCCCAGCAGGCGAAGCGAGCCGAAACCTTCAAGCATATCAAGGACGAGCTGAAGGAATACGAGATGACCGACGCCGCACGGCGGTATATCTCCATGACCGACAGCTTGGAACAAAAGAAGGCCCTGCTCGCAGACGCCCTGGAAGAAGAGAGCAGGGGCGCCTCGACGCTCTCCGGCCTCGAGGAAAGCCTGGAATCCCTGAAATTTACATCTTTGGAAAACGAAGAGGAATTTCAAGCCATCCAGAAACAATTCTTCTCCAACGAGACGGAGATAAAGACCCTTGAGGAATCGATCCGGCACATTACCGACAGGATCGAGGCCGCGCGGATTCAAAACGAACGATACGAAACAGAGATTCGCGACCTGGAACAGCTCATAGAGGAAACAAACGAAAAGAAGCATGCCGTGCTCCTGCGCATCGACAAGGCCCGCACAGACGAGAAGACCGGCACACACAACCTCGAAGCCCTGACCGAACAGATCGAGGCCGCCCGAGACCGGGCGCAGACCCTCAGGGAGGAATGGGACGGCGTCCGGTCCGACCAGGTTACGTTTTCATCGAAGGTCAGCCGGATAAAAAACGCCATCAGCGATGCGGAAAAATGGATACGAACCTACACCATTGAGTACGAGCGGAAACAGACCCAGCTCGAAACCCTCCGGGAGGAGCACGAAAGCCTGACAAAGGACATCGCCTCCCGGGAAGGCGAGCGGGAGAAGGTATCCTCCTCCATCGAAAAGACCGACGCCGTGGTGAAACGCCTGACCGAAACGCTCGCCTCCCTCAGGGAGACAGAAGCAGCCCTCGGGAAAAAACGGGATGAGGTCCACCGCAACAAGACGGAGCTTTCTCTCAAGAAGGACGCCATAGCCGAGATGATCGCCTCCTACGAAGGGGCGGGCGAGGGGGTTCGGCAGATAATGAGCGGAAACCGTGAGGGCATCGTGGGAATCCTGGCCGATTTCATCGATTCCGATGAGGACCTCGAGCGCGCCGTTTCCGGATTTCTGGGCAACACACTGTCGGCGGTGATGATTCAAAAGATATCCGACATCTCCCAACACATCAAAAAGATCAAATCCAGTGATTCCGGCAGGGTGCTTTTCATCCCGGTCAACTCCCTCAACGGCGCCGACCCCGATACCGTCCTCACCGAGCCGGGCGTCATCGGCAGGCTCGCCGATCACGTGACGATATCGGATCAGCGAAAGGATACGATTCTTTCGCTCATCGGAAACACCCACCTGGTTTCCGATCTTGACACGGCGATGACCATCTGGCAGGAGCGCCGCCCCGGATTCTCCCTGGTGACGCTGGACGGAGAGGTAATCACCCCCCAGGGCCTGGTGAGCGGCGGGGCGGAAAGGGTCGGTGTGGGCCTCTTGCAGAACAAGCGGGAGATGGAGCGTGTCGCCCGTGGTTTTGACGACGCCGAAGAAACCCTGACGGTCCTGGAGGAGGATATCGAGCGGCTGCGGGAGCAAAAGCTCAGTCAGGAGGCATCCCTCACCGAACACAAGGACGTCCTTTCCGACCTGAAGATACGGGCGTCGGAGCTGGATCGAGAGTGTGCCGCCGCCCATCGGGAGCTGGATCGTACCCAGCGGGCCGAGACGTCTCTGGCCGAAGACATCACCCGCCACGCCGCCGAGACGGAGCAATATGCGGGCGAGCTTGAGGCATACCGGACGGAGCTTTTAGAAACCGAACAGCAGGAGACCGGCCTGGCAGACAGGACCAATGCCGTCAAGCAGTCTCTCTCCATCGCGGAAGAGGAGCTGAAAAATCTGGAAGAGCGGGAGATGGATCTCAAGCTTGCCGTCCACAAGGCGACCGACCTTGCGGCGCACCTGACGGAGACCGTTGAGGAGTATGATCGACAGACGGCACGGGCGGATCAAACCATCGCCGATAAAACATCCGCCGTCGCGGACGGGCATGTGGAGATCGAAAATCTCCACGCCCGCAAGTCGGACGCGGAACAGAACCTCCATGCCCACATCTCAAGCACCAAGAGCCTGGAGAATAAGCTCTCCGACGCCCGGGCGACCATGGAAAGCAGCATCGCCCACCAACGGGAGCTGGAAGAAAAGCGAAAGGAGACATCCCGAATCCTCACACAGGCCCGGGAGCGGGTCCAGGAGATCCAAACCGAGCTGAACGAACAAACCCGGGAGCAAGATCACCTCACGACCCGGATTGAAGAGCGATATCATATCGATCTCTCCCGGCGGGCGACGGAGATGGCGGCACGGGATATCTCCAACGAAGACCTTGCGTCTGAAATCCAGAGGCTGACTGATCGCATCGGGCGGTTCGGTGAGGTGAATTTGATGGCCCTGTCCGAATTCAACGCCCTCACCGAGCGCCATGAATTTCTTTTGACACAGGAGCGGGACCTGGTGGAATCCCTGGAATCTCTCAAGAAAACCATCAGGAAGATCGACAGGAAATCGAAGGAGCGCTTCACCGCTACGTTCGACGCCATCAACACACAGTTCGCCTATGTATTTTCACGACTTGTCCCCAACGGCAAGGCGCAGCTGCTTTTGACCGACGAGGGGGACCCCCTCGAAAGCGGCGTGGAGATGATGGCGCAGCCCCCCGGCAAGAAGCTGTCGGGCATTACGCTCTTGTCCGGCGGGGAAAAGGCGCTGACGGCCATCGCCCTGATTTTCGCCATTTTCCTCGTCAACCCGTCTCCCTTTTGCTTTCTCGATGAGGTCGACGCCCCGTTGGACGACATCAATATCGAGCGTTTCATAGAACTGCTCAAGGAAATCTCCCAGACCTCTCAGATCATCCTGATTACGCACAACAAGAAAACCATGGAGCTGGCGGACAGCCTCTACGGCGTTACCATGGAAGAGGCCGGGATATCCAAGATGATCTCGGTAAAACTGACCCAGAAGGAGACATAGTGTTGTTTCAAGAAACCCTACAAGAACTGGTGAACCGGGTTCCCGAGGCAAACGGCGCCATCCTGGTTGATACCAACGGTGAGGAGATCGTCTCCTTCGCCGAGGAAAACGAATACGAAATGAAGCTTCTGGGAGCGCACCTGGTTCCCATTCACCACCGGCTGGAAGCGATATCCGGGCGGATAAACACCGGACTTCATGAAGAAATCATCATCAGGACCGATTCGGCCTATATCATCAGCGCCCCGCTGGAAAACCAGCTCTATATCGTCCTGAGGCTTTCGCCGTCACCCACTATCACCCCCACGGTGTCCCAACTCAAAAAGGCTATCTCCAGCATCATCGAGGAATCCTCATGACCAAGGACAGGTTTTTCTCCCGACTCGTGTCGGGACTCACCAAGACACGTACGCTCATTTCGGATAACCTCGATTCCGTCGATATGATCATCGGGAATCGAAAGGGCTGGGACGACGAGGTGTGGGAGGGGCTTGAAGAGCTGCTCCTGACGGCGGACGCTGGCCTCGCCATTACGGAAAAGGTGCTGGAAAACCTGAGACGCTGGGCGAAAAAACACGGCCCCTCACCTGAGGAGCTGAGGGGAGAGCTGAAGAAACAGCTCGGGGCAATCCTTGAGGGCGCCGAGGGAGAGCTTTCCAAAAACGGCGCCCCGCCGACCGTCGTGCTGGTGGTCGGCGTAAACGGCACCGGCAAGACCACCACCATTGCAAAGATCGCCGGCCGCATCGCTGCATCCGGCGGTTCGGTCATGCTTGCGGCGGGGGATACCTTTCGAGACGCGGCCATCGAGCAGCTCCAGCAATGGGGGGATCGCTTAGGCGTGGAGGTTATCGCCCAAAAACAGGGCGCCGACCCCGCGGCCGTCGCCTTCGACGCGCTGAACCATGCCCGAAACAATGGCGTCACGTATCTCTTCATAGATACCGCCGGACGGCTCCATACCAAGCACAATCTCATGGAGGAGCTGAAAAAAATCAAGCGGGTTCTCCAGCGGACGGATCCAACCGCCCCTCACGAAACGCTGCTGGTCCTGGATGCAGGGATCGGCCAGAACAACATCGCACAGGCCCGCGCCTTTACGGAAAGCATTGATATTTCGGGCATCGTATTGACCAAGCTCGACGGAACCGCCAAGGGGGGATCCCTGTTCCCCCTGTACGACGAGCTGAAAATCCCTATAAAATTCATCGGTGTTGGAGAATCGGCGGACGATCTGCAGCCCTTCGATTCCGACACGTTTATCGACGCCCTGTTTTCGGTCTGATCGCACGTCCCCACCACTCCATCTTTACCTTAACATAACAAAATTCTTGACTTTTCTGCGACCAGCACCCATAATGAAGTCGGTAAGGTATCCCCTTGTGCGTTTTTCGGCACAAAAACGGGATGCCGTTACACATCGGGAATCAGAGCTGCGAGTGAAATCCGGTGACCGATGACACTGGTGTGGAAAAGTCGCATACTATTCGGTAGCGAACAAAAAAAATACGCTACGACATGACGAGCGTCGCCATACATGTATCACATGGCGATACGGAACGAAAAGGATATCAACACGAACATGAATTACGATGAAGCGACGGAGAGGGCGAAAAACCCGTCCGGACATTTCCGAATACCGGAACAAATAAATTGACACATGTATACAGAGACTCAGAGGTTCCGGAACATATACATTCATCGGCACATCATGATCGTATCTGCACCGCCCGTGTAGGTATCCTTCGTATATAATCACCATCCCACACATCCAGTGTCATTGTGTTTCAATAACGCATTGGACGGAGTCCACCGATCCGGATTTCGGCTTTTTGCGAAGTTGCACATCCACCCGTTCATGCCTCGACCGGGCACTGATGGTGCTACATGCCACGCAGCCTTCCGATGTATAACATGATGGATTGTTCATGCCCCCTGAGATGTGCGTGATGAAGGATATACTTTTTGAGCCAACACTAAAAGAACGGGGGCCGTCCCTTGCGGTGGCGTGTATGCCTTAGAGTACAAGGAAACCGAAAGCCGTAATATGGCACCCACGTGAACCAACTGGTTCAAATGACGCCGACACACGGCATCCATCGGGGGGCATGACCCTTTTGTAAAAGACTTACCACCCCGACCGGGCGACACAGGCGCGCGATCGGGGCGGCAGGGTATTCATGCCGGATCGGGGCGAGTGTGAATCACCGGGTATCGAAACGAACCTCTTCAGTGAAGATATCGTTTGCCCTCAATGGAGTACATCCCGGAGCTTCAACGATATGCCTGACGAAGTGAATGAAAAAGACGCCCTGAGGAAAACATTCATAGCGTCTCGTCAGGCCATGCCCGAGGCGGAACGGATCGAAAAAAGCAAGGCGATCTATAGGAAGGTCATCGCAACCGATCCGTTTCATGAGTCATCGGTCATAGCGCTGTACTCGCCCATACGACATGAAGTCGACACAGAATGTATTTTTCATGAGGCCCGGCGGTTGGAGAAAACGACGGCGTATCCTCTCGTCAACAAAGCTCATAACACGCTTCGTTTCTTCTCCGTGGATGAACCTGATCGGTTGATTCCGGGGACATACGGGATCAAGGAACCGGATATACACCGTACTCCGGAAATAGCCGTCCATGAGCTGGATATGATAATCGTTCCGGCCGTTTTGCTTGATGAGGACGGATTCCGTATCGGATACGGCGGTGGGTATTACGACCGGCTGCTTTCCGATCCGTCGGTGAGGGCATATTCGACGGCGATCGTGTACGATTTCCAGGTCGTCGAGCGACTGCCCAGACACGATCATGACGTACCCGTTGACTGTATAGTTACGGAAAACCGCATGATTGCCGGTACTCATGCACACCCCCCCTGTACAAGGAGGTAAACAAGAAGTGAATGGTCTTCTCGCAGAAATAATACTGGCGGTAGTTGTAGGAGCCGTTTTCGGATTGATCGCGGGTATTCTCACGAATAAAATGCTGGCACGAAAAAAGGTCGAGTCCGCCGAGGACATGGCCACAAAAATCCTCGAGGAGGCGCATCGCGCCGCGGACGCCATAAAAAAAGAAACCGCCCTCACGGCGAAAGATACCCTCTATCAGCTCAAGGTTGAATTTGAGAAGGAAACAAAAGAGCGCAGAAACAGCCTGAGCAATCTTGAGAAGCGTCTGCTTTCCAAGGAAGAACATCTTGACAAAAAGCAGGAACAGATCGACCAGCGGGATACAAACCTCATAAAGCAGGAAAAGAGCCTGAACGCCAAGGTCAAGACGCTTGAAGAGCAGGAGGCGAAATACAACGAATTGGTTGGAGAACAGATAAAAACCCTCGAGCGCATCAGCGGCGTCACCGGAGAACAGGCCAAGTCGGAGCTGGTCTCCATGATAGAAGACGACGCAAAACACGAGGCGGCGAAAAGCCTGAGAAAAATTGAGGAAGAGCTCAAGGAAAACGCCGACAAAAAGGCGAAAGAGATCATCTCCACCGCCATTCAGCGGTATGCCGGGGATTACGTCATGGAGCGCACCGTCTCCATCGTCAACCTCCCCAGCGACGAGATGAAGGGACGGATCATCGGTCGTGAGGGACGAAATATCCGGGCCATCGAAGCGGCTACCGGGGTGGATCTCGTTATCGACGACACCCCGGAGGCGGTCATCCTGTCGTCGCACAACCCGATCAGGCGGGAGATCGCCCGCCTCTCCCTTGAGCGATTGATTTCCGACGGACGCATCCACCCAGCCCGCATCGAGGAGATAGTTGAGAAGGTACAGGAAGAACTGGACGTGGAGGTTCGCGAATCGGGGGAACAGGCGTGCTTCGACCTGGGGCTTCACGGACTGCATCCTGAAATCATCAAGCTGATCGGTCGGTTGAAGTACCGCACCAGCTTCGCTCAGAACGTCTATCAGCACTCGCTGGAGGTCGCCTTCCTGATGGGCGTGATGGCAGCAGAGTTGAAGCTCAACATCAGGCAGGCCAAGCGCGCCGGACTCCTTCACGACATCGGCAAGGCCGTGGACCACGAGGTAGAGGGACCCCACGCCGTCATCGGCGCGGACCTGGCCAGGCGCTACGGAGAATCACCCCGGATCGTGCATGCCATCGCGGCTCACCACGATGACGAAAAGCCGGAATCGCCCCTGGCCGTTCTAGTCCAGGCGGCAGATACCCTTTCCGCCGCCCGCCCCGGCGCCAGGAAGGAGATGCTCGAAACCTACGTCAAGCGACTTGATGATCTGGAAAAAATCGCCCGGGAATTTTCGGGGGTATCCAAAACCTACGCCATTCAGGCGGGACGGGAGCTTCGCATCATCGTCACCAGCGACCAGGTGAACGACGAAGAATCGCTGCTGCTGTCAAAAGACATTGCCAAAAAAATCGAGGAGGAGCTGACGTATCCGGGACAGATCAAGGTGACGGTCATTCGTGAGACCCGAGCCGTTGAATTCGCCCGATAATTACAGGAAACAAGAGACCGCGTGCGATTGAACGCCGAAAAAGGGACGCAATGACAGCATCGTATGACAGCCAGGATACCATAAGCGTCCTTTTTTTCGGGGACCTCGTGGGAAAACCGGGACGGCGGGCGATGAAAGAGTTTTTGCCCGAGCTTTCTGAAAAGCACCACCCGGACCTGATTATCGCAAACGGGGAAAACGCCTCCGGCGGCTTCGGCCTGACCGTCGATGTCGCCCGGGAGATGTTCGATGCCGGCGTCGATATCATTACCTC
The DNA here is from genome assembly GCA_016931225.1 of Candidatus Zymogenaceae bacterium. NCBI lineage: Bacteria > Deltaproteobacteria > Candidatus Zymogeniales > Candidatus Zymogenaceae > Candidatus Zymogenaceae bacterium. The sequence goes on along the minus strand of JAFGFE010000018.1, from coordinate 101,658 downwards.
GGGCAACCACATCTGGGATAAAAAGGAGATCATCGACTATCTCGAACAGGCGCCGACGATTCTGAGGCCGGCAAATTACCCGAACGGCACGCCCGGCGGCGGCACGGCGTTGGTGACCACCCATTCCGGTGTTCGGGTGCTCGTCCTGAACCTGATCGGACGCCGATTCATGGGACTGTTCGACGATCCATTCGCCCTGGCCGATAGGATTGTCGATGAGGCGAAGCGGGAAACACCCGTCATTATCGTCGATTTTCACGGCGAAGACACCCGTGAAAAGGCCGCCCTGGCCAGGTACCTGGACGGTCGGGTCAGCACCGTCATCGGAACCCATACCCATGTTCAGACCGCCGACGAACGGATTCTGCCCCTCGGCACCGCGTTTATCACCGACGCGGGGATGACCGGACCCACCGATTCGGTCATCGGCGTCAAGAAGGAGCGGGCCGTCGCCCGATTCCTGACATCAATCCCCCAGCGTTTCGAGACGGCCAAGGCCGGGATCGAGGCCCAGGGGGTTTTAATACATATCGAGCCGCAGAGCGGCCGAGCCCGTTCAATCGAGCGATTTCGAGTGAGACACGTACAAAAAGGGAGATCATGAACACCAACCTGAATGAACACATGGATCACATCCTGAGGGGGGCTGTGGAGGTCATCTCCGAGGAGGAACTGGAGGAGAAACTGGCGGGCGCGATAAAGACGAAGACGCCGCTCATCGCCAAGGCGGGCTTCGACCCCACCGCTCCCGACCTCCACCTGGGACACACCGTCCTCATCCAGAAGCTGAAACACTTCCAGGACCTGGGGCATACCGCGGTGTTTCTCATTGGGGACTTCACGGGGCTCATCGGCGATCCCTCGGGCAGAGCGGAGACCCGGGAACCGATGACCCGAGAGCAGCTTCTGGAAAACGCGGAGACATACAAGACCCAGGTCTTCAAGATTCTGGACAAGAAAAAAACCGTCATCGATTTCAACTCCCGGTGGATGGAAGAGCTCGGCGCCGCGGGCATGATCGAGCTCGCCGCCCAGCAGACTGTGGCACGGATACTGGAGCGTGAGGATTTTAAAAACCGTTTTCAGAAGAACCTTCCCATCGCCATCCACGAATTTCTCTACCCGCTGGTCCAGGGGTACGATTCAGTGGCCCTCAAAGCCGACGTGGAGCTGGGGGGAACCGACCAAATCTTTAACCTGCTGGTGGGCCGGGACCTGCAGAGATACTACGGCCAGAAGCCCCAGGTGGTCATCACCGTGCCGATCCTGGTGGGGACCGACGGCATCAAGAAGATGAGTAAGTCCTACGGGAATTACATCGGCATCACCGAGGAGGCCGCGGACATCTACGGCAAGGTCATGAGTTTATCCGATGAGGTGATGATAGATTATTTTGAGCTGATCTCGAATATCTCCCCGAACGAGCTGAGAAGTATGCGGGCGGCCATGAAGGACGGCTCCCTCAATCCGAAGGAGGCCAAGGAACGGCTGGCCCTGGAGCTGACCGCCCGGTTCTGCGGCGGGGATGAAGCGGAAGCCGCCCAGGAGCATTTCCGGCGGGTCTTCTCCCAGGGGAAGCGCCCGGAGGACGTACAGAGCGCCGATTACGACGCCGGCGAGGATATCTGGATCCCCAGGCTGCTCACAGACCTCCAAATGACCGCGTCCACCTCCGAGGGGAAGCGAATGATACAGCAGGGCGCCGTGAGCGCCGACGGAGACCGAATCACCGACGAGAACAGGTCCTTCTCCCCCGGCGACCGGATTCTGTTCAAGGTGGGAAAGCGCCGCTTTATTGAGGTGTCGTTTCAGTAGCGTCACACCATTGGGAACCACACCGGATATACGGGATCGACGGGAATCCCCTCCCATCCTTTTCACGTTTCGTCCCGGTGTGTGTACGGCGGCCTCATCGGCTTCTCCCTCGTTAGATCATCATCTCGGAAACCATTCCCTCTCCGGTGCATCCATATATACTGAGTCGACCGTTGCACCGACCGTTGCACGAGGACGGCGGCCGAGAGGCAACCCTTCCCGTGGCGATACGGTCATACTACTATTCTCCCACTCATTCTGGAGAACAAAGCGATGATTCATAAAAACGTGATTACCGACTTTTCCAGCCAGGCGCACGAGCCGACAATCGACGAAACCGCCTTCATACACCCCCTGGCCGCGGTTATCGGCAACGTCACCATCGGCAGGCGGGTCTTGGTGTCTCCATTCGCGGCTGTTCGCGGCGACGAGGGGCAGCCGCTCTTCGTGGGGGATGAATCCAACGTTCAGGACGGCGTCATTATCCACGCCCTGGAGACGGAACACGAGGGGAAACCGATCGAGAAAAACCTGGTGGAGATCGACGGCACAAAATACGCCGTGTATGTGGGACGCCGGGTGTCCCTGGCCCATCAGGTGCAGATACACGGCCCCGCCGCCGTGGGAGACGACACTTTTATAGGCATGCAGTCCCTGGTGTTCAGATCCCGGGTGGGAAGGGGCTGTGTGGTGGAGCCCGGCTGTACCCTGATGGGCGTCTCCGTCCCGGACGGGCGCTACGTCCCCTGCGGTACGATCCTGACGGACCAGGCGGATGCGGAAGCCCTCCCCGAGATCACCGAAGACTACGCCTTCAGAACCCTCAACGCCGGCGTCATACACGTCAACACACATCTCGCCGACGGATACAACAGGTCGGACATCTCCTCCGGCCAGCGCGGGAAGTAGCACACCCCCGACACTTTTGTGTGAACAAACAAAACCGGGAGCGGAATCTCTACCGCTCCCGGTTTTTTACGTGAATATGGAAATTTCTCGGGGCGACATCTCCCGCCCCCCTTCCCTCCCTCCCCCGCGAAATAACAATCACGACGCCGGATTCACTCCCGACACGATCACCTCGCCCGAAAACAAAACTGTTGCCCCATCCTTCAATCGGCCCTGCGATACCGGCGATACTTTCCCCGCATGTTCAGCGCGCCGATGACGCCGCCGAGGAGCTTGTTGGCGAGATAGAGGAGTTTCATGTCGATAAATTCCACCAGGTGGCCGTCCGGGTCCAGGACGAAGGCGAACTCGGTATTTCCCTCCCGCACCGGCTCATCCAGAAGCTCAAGCCCCCGCTCCGTCAGCTCCCGGCAGATTTTCTGAACGTTCCTCACGTCCAGGGCGATGTGCGTCATCCCGGGACGCGTTCGGGGCAGGGTCTCTTTCGTATTAGAGGGGGTATATTCGATCAGCTCTATGAAGCTCCCCCAGCCGCAGCGGATGAGCGCCATTCGAACCGTGCGGTCCCTCACGCCGTACAGGTGCGTGACGACGTGAGACGGCATCTCGAAGAGCTTCACCAGCTTCAATCCCAGAATGCCGCAGTAGAACTCGAGGCTTTTGTCGATATCCGCCACCAGAAGCCCCGCCTGGCTCAATGATCGTATTCTCATGTCTCGAATTTCGCTTTGTTTCTCGCAATTCTTTTACGTCGATTCCATCCCCACGCGGGGCGGCACGGGTATCAGTTCCCCTCCTTCATGAAATCGGCGATCAACCCATTGACGAATTCCGCCTTTTCCTCGTGGGGAAGGTGCCCGGCCTCACCGATCACCACCGCCCGGGAGCCGGCGATGTCCCTCTCAAAGAGCGACGCGTGTCCCACCGGGATCAGGTTGTCCTCCTCCCCCCAGATGATGAGGGTCGGCGCCGATACCTCGCTGATGCGCTCCGATCCGATGGGCGGGATATCCATCATGTTTCGCATCACCCACAGGGGGGCCTTTCGCCCGTTTTCCATCCTGTATACATTATAGTAGTATTCGACCATCTCCTCGGTCACGAAGCTGTTGTCGTAGTACACTCCCCCCTTCAGGCTTTCTTCAAGAACCGATCGATAACTGAGGCTCATTAACACCTCTCCGGCCCCCGGGACGCCCATCAGGAGAAACGGCAGAAACACCTTCTCTTCATCTTCCTGTTCCGGATATCCCACGGAATCGACCAAGATGAGGCCGTCGACTCTTTCGGGAAAGAGGAGGGCCGTGGTCAGGACCACCCCCCCGCCCATGGAGTTCCCCGCCAGTGTCGCTGTGTCGATATCCATCGCGTCCATGAAGTCAACCAGGAATCGGCTGTATCCTTCGTGTGTGTAGTCGAAATCTTTTGGATTGTCCGTATACCCAAAGCCGGGAAGATCCAGGGCGATCACCCGAAATTCCTCGGACAAGGCATCGACGTTGAGCCTCCAGGTATAGACATTCGAGGAAAAACCGTGCACCAGGATCAGGACGTCCCCCTTTCCCTGATCCCAGTAATGGACACCGATCCCGTCTATATCGATGAAGTTACCGTCCTCCACCAGCTCCAGACCCATCTTTACAGGACGCAGTTCCTGTACCCCCCAGTTGACGGCGACGGCCAGAATAAGAATCAGGATGATAACGCCGATAAAAGAAAGAATTTTTTTCATCGCATGTACCCCACCATTTTTTTAACCAATAATCCCGGACATTATGACATGATCGAACTGATATCTCCACACAAAACCGCCCCGAATCCGCTGGAACCGACGATCGGCGAAAATTCCCTTCTCACAAGAGATCCTCGATAAACGCCCCGATTAAATCATTCACCTCCCCGCTCCTCTCCTCCATGGGCATGTGCCCGACATCGGGGAAAATGACCGTCTCGGTGTGCTCAATATCCCGGGAGAAGAGCTCCGCGTGGGAGACCGGCAAAACTCGATCCTTCTCTCCCCAGATGATGAGGGTGGGGGCCGAGACGCTCTTTATCTCTTCTGTCGGGATGACCGGGTAGGTTCCCATCGCCCTGAGAACCCATACCGGAGAGCGCCTGCCGTTCTCGGTTTTATTGACGGCCATGAAGGAATCCACCACGTCTTTGGTGACATAGGCATTATCACGGTACACCTTGGTTTTCAGGATGGTCTTCATGATCAGGCGATTGTTGCAGGATAAGAGGATCTCGCCCAGGGGATATGTCCCCAGTGCCCGATAGAGATAGAACTCGTTGTTGAAATAACCCAGCGCATCGATGAGGACGAGCCCGGCGACCCGATCCGGGTGCCGGATTTGTGTCTTTACGGCGATGCCTCCGCCCATGGAGTTTCCCACCAGCACCGCCCGCTCAATACCCATCGCGTCCATGTAGGCGGCGATGAAATCGGCGTAGCCGTCAAGGGAGTAGTCATGGCCCTTGGGCTTGTCGCTCAGGCCGAATCCGGGGAGATCCATGGCGTACACCGGCCCGTCCACAGCCAGGGGTTCGACGTTGAACCTCCAGCAGTAGAAGGACGCCGCGAATCCGTGGATGAACACCACCGGTATCCGTTCGCCACACCCGACTCCGGAGGCATAGGTATGGATGTTCATGTCCTGTACCAACACGTATTCACCCTCCATGCCGGTATATTCACCCGCCGTCTCTGATGTGTTCACACCGACGTGGGCACACCCCCATACCCCAAATATAAAGATGGAAAAGAGAAGAATTGCCGCATACAGTATCGGTGTTCGTCCGCGTTGTGCATCGCCCATTTTCAAATCTCCTTTCTCCCGTATCTATTGTCTTGTTTGATCCGTTAAAAAAACCGCGAAGACACACACGGCCTCATGCCGCCTCCCCCCACACCGCCGTGACACCCTTCCCGGCCGCTACTGCTCCAGCTCTTCCTGGAGCATCTTGACCATCTCAACGGCGTTCTTCGCCGCCTGGCCCGCATGGCAATTGTTGAAAAACGCCAGGGTCTTCTTCGCATCTTTCGAGACCGCCATGATTCCCTCCAGGAGTTCCGTCAGCTCGTCGGTGGAGTAGAGGTAATCGTAACGCACCTCCATCGGCGCCCGAAACCAGTCGGTGTTTCGACCGTGGAATCGAAAATAGGCGAGCTCCGTGGTGACGGCGGGGTGAAAGGGCATCAATCCCTTGAGCTTCGGCTCATCCACCACGCAGTATCCCAGGTTCTGATCCGTGAGATACCGCATGGTCTGATCGTCGTGCCACTCCCTGTTTCGAAACTCTATCACCACGGGAATATTCCCGAGTCTCTCTCGAAAGACCCGGAGGTACTCGGCGTTATCCCGGTTTCGGTAAAAAAAATAGGGGAACTGCGCCAGCACACAGGAGAGCTTGCCAGCGTCGAGAAGCGGCGAAAGGGCCTCCACGAAGAGGGGGAAGACGTCGGCGTTGTCAACCCGCTCGGTTCTTTTCTTATCGGTCCACAACTCATGGGTCATGGATTTGTGGGCCTTGACGACGAACTGGAATCCGTCCGTGGTCTTGGCGCTCATGGCGGCGAGGGTCCTCGCCTGGGGCATGGCGTAATAGGTGTAGTTGACCTCCAGGGCCGAAAAGCCCAGCCCCCGCTCGTAGTACCCGAGCCACTCGGCCTTTTTCAGCCCCTCCGGATAGACCGGCCCCACCCAGTCGTCGAAGGAAAATCCGCTGGTGCCGACTTGTATCGTTATCGTATCTCCCCTGTATAAAAAAGTATGTTCCAAAAAAACGCCGCCGTATTCAGGCGCCGCACGGGTAATATATCATATGAGATATGAGATATTCCCAGACTATTTTTTCACGCGTCATATGACCGTTATTCCGGATGAATTTTTCTGAAACAAATCATAAACATGAACATCATTCTTGATATATTATTCAATTTTTTTTGCCACAAGAAGAATCATATCTCCCAAATCGATTGATATGGTGGCATTGAGAATTCTTGACAATATTTTTTTTTCCGACATATTCTTGATTCTTTTTTCTGAAAACAGCAACGGTCTTGCCCGTCTTAATATATATCCCAGTTTAAATTTTCTTGAAAAAGTTGATTGATAGATACGTTTAAAACCGCAGCTCTTTAAGAGATACGGTAACGTCTTTCTGTTAAAATAATAAAGATGTTGTCGAATAAAGTGTGGCCACTGTTTCCCCATAAGCCGTGCAAACAGACTTCCCACATCCGGAGTCGCTATGAAAAGAAACCCTCCTTTTTTCAGGATGCTTTTTGTTTTCATGAGAGTCCCTTTCGGGCTCGGCAAATGTTCTATTACATCCCAGAGAGTAATAACATCAAAAAATTCATCCTCATACGCTATATCATCGAAAAAACCATGATAAACAGCTTTTTCTCCTATTAATTGTTTTGCAATGCAAGCCGCCTCCGCTCCAGGCTCTACACCATAGGGTTCGAAGCTATCAGGAAGACTGTCCAGAAAAAAACCCGCCGAGCATCCGATGTCAAGCACCTTACCGTTCTCAACATATCTTTTTACCAATTCAACGCACGCCTGAGCTGTTAATCGGCGTGATTGCTCTTCACTTATATATCCATCAATATTCAAACCATCATATTTTTTCTCAAGATCGTTCCAATAATCTCTCGGGTTTGCATATATCAATCCACACTTTCGGCATTTCACTAATCTCGGGTGTTCGCACTGCTCGCCGAAAACTGAAAAATCACTCTCCACGATAGATCGTTTAAGTTTTTCATTTATGAAGATGCCGTAATCATCCTCTCCACAGAGATCACAGGGAATATATTCGCGTGCTTCAAAATACATACACATATCCTTTCGCATGCGATACCTGAAATACCTGTCTCTGTATCGGAAAAATGAAGACTTTCAACATCTAATTGAGTGAACATGGAGAAAAATAGTCAGTCTACATACTATTTTCTGTTGTTCCCACGATATGTCTTCCATGCGTGTTCAACAACTTTGAGACCGTATCGAAAGGGTGGAGCGGAGGATTTGGCGTGATCAGTGTAATTCGGTGCGACAGGTATTTCAGCGATACGAAATCCATATCGATACGCGCTCAAAAGAACTTCAACATCATAGTTATACCATGTTGAAAATTCGGTTTTAAGGATCCAATCAATGACAGGACGGGAACACCCCCGCATACCTTCATGAAACGAGTGCAGGTTCGTCCCGAAACAGAGATTCTGAAATGTGGTGGTTGCCACGTGTCCAAAAAGCCTGATTAAGGGCATGCCGCCCCGAAGTTCAGGAGAGTACAGACACTTAAGCCACCCCTCCTGTGACGCGCTTTTATAGATAAATTGTAATCTGGAGCCCACAACTATGTCACAATCGTTCCTTTGAAGTCTTTCAAAGAGCAAAGGCATATCCTCCGGGCGATGACCGAGATCTCCGTGCATGTTTATCGTGATATCCGCCCCACGTTCCGCCGCCAACTCATAGAGACGTTGACTTGTGCCCCCGTATCCAAGATTTTTAGGGTTTTTCTTCACAATAACCCGCGGCAGGCTTTTTGCGACTTTCTCGGTATCGTCATCGCTGGAGTCATCCACTACGATGATTTCATCATCCTTCCCGGGAAGCGTGATACGCTCAACGAGCTCGGGAAGAAAGTGGGCGCAATTATAGGCGGGCACAAGGACACACAGCTTCATTCTTTATCCTTTATCGGTGTTCCGTCAGATATATCGTCCAGTTCGGGAAGATCCTTCCACAACCCCTTTTTCGTGCTCACCGTGCTCATCTCTGCGATCTGGTCTTTCAAGTCCCGTATTCCGAGCCTTTGGAGATCCTCCAAAAAATCCGTCCGTAAGCGTGTATCTCTGGATTCGACATCATCCCACGGAATCACCCTCACCGGATGTTTATATGCCTCATAAATCATTTCGAGCAATTCCATTTTGGTCGTATCGCCGCTGAAAACATGACGGAGGGTGTGTGAAAAAAGGTCTTCAGAGAGTATTGTATCGATAATCCGACTCAGTTCTATCGTCGTCATTCCATTCCATCGATGATTCTTATAGCCCCGGCTTTCTCCGGACTGAGAGAGCGCCCAGCTCAATAAATTGTACTGGTTTTTCAATTCCGGCCCGATAATAGAGGTACGAAGAACCATGCAGTTGGCCGGTTCGCCAAAAAACTTGGAGCGACCATAGAGATCATCGGCACGGAACAGACTCTTCTCGTAAAACGGCGCATGTTCCCCATCGAAGACACAGTCCGTGGAGATATGTATGAACCGAACGGAATTCTCGCCGCAAAAATCCGCCAGGATTCTCGGAAATATACTGTTGATCAAATAGAAACGTGTATCATCCTCGGAAAACCTTCTGTTTGTCAGACCGATGGCGTTGATAACATAGTCAACACCGGAAAGATCAATCTTTTCAACGGAATCAGTGAGCACATCGAATGTCTGCCTGCTGGAGGCAATAACCGTGTGCCCCTGTGCGCGGAGGTAATATACCAGAGCACTCCCCAGCATTCCCTGAGAACCAAGTACTATGATTTTATACCGCCGCTTCGATTCTTTGTCTCTTGACATGAAGATAATCCTATTGACACGTTATCCGTTTTTTGCGTGATGTGGTTATCTCTCTTTTTCATACCCGCCCGTGAGAGGGCCGCCGAGAGAAAGAGAGAGGGCATACGCAAAATAGAGAAATCGTAAGGTAAAGATGTCAACGAAAAGGGCGTATACCAGCATGAGAACAAAATAGGCGAGAAAAAGCCTCTTGGCGCTTCTCAGCATGTCCGTGTCCGTTTTTGCCCGACTCACATGAACGATAATGCTTCCAAAAAAGAGCAATAAGAACAAGACGCCGAAAACGCCCGTCTCGGCGCAATATCCCAGATACGTGCTGTGCGGATCGAGGTTTGTCCAGGGATATGTCTCGAAATCATAGCCGAATTCAGGACGGTTCATATATTCATTGTACAGGCCGGGACCCACCCCTACGAGGGGGTGTTCCCGTATGATATGTATCGCCGTCAGATGGAGGTTCGCATAGACGGACGGCTGCGTCGAAATGGAGGTTTCCAGCCTGTGACTGGAGGCGTCATGAGAAATCTCGACCGGGGAGATATTGATGTACCCCTGGAGGGCGAACAGGAGAAAAAACGCAAGAAACAATCCGGCGGCGGCGACCCTGAGAAATACAAACGCCCGTGCATTCTTGAAATACCTAAGGCCGAAAAAGAGAATTCCCCAAATGACGAACGCGCCCCGGTAGAGGGCCGTCAGCAGAATCGCGACAACCATGAGAATCAGCAATGACGCGAGTACCCGTATCCATTTTTTCTCATCATATTTAATGAGGGGAATGCTTACGGCACACGCGAATCCCATATAGCTGAGAAAATAGTTGCTCGTAAAAAATGTTGAACGAATCCTGATGAGATCTATGCCGAGATAATTTTCAAATACCTCTATGGGGAATGTTGTGACGTCAAAGACTGTATAGAGCAACAATCCAACAATTCCTATCATGCCGATCACAAATGATATGACGAGAAAACACCTGAGCGAGACGTTCACATGACTCTCATCAACGATGAGATTGTAAAAAAAGAAATAGAGAAGATAGAGATAGACATATCCGGCCGTCTCGATACACGCCCGTCCCGTGTCGATCGACAGCATCGAGGAGATGAATGAAACACCCACGAAGGCGAGAAAGAATATCGTTCCCGGCGGAAATACCGGCTTCAGTGTTTTTTGGCGGAGAGATGAAAAAAACCAGACGACCACAAGAGGGGGAAACAGTATCTCGAGAAGCTGTATCTTATGACCGAAGAACTTTCCGAAAAAGGGGATGGGGGAGAATCGAAAAATCAACGGGAGCAGGGCGATAAGAATGACAAGGATGATGGAGTTGACATCGGGTTTTTCAATTCGCTTTTCCATATTACGTCCACAACGTAGCTGTTGATTACAACTCTTTGGACGAACATTTCACACGAAAAATCAGGTTCGTCCTCTATCAAAAACTTCTTTTTTCCGGGAAGCTCCTTGAGCTTATTCTTTGTGATGATATAGTCGGAAGAATAGTATGCTTTTTTAAAATCTCTTGATTTCTTATCCCGGTTGTATCCCCGGCGGCATCGGTCTCATACACATATTCGCACGTCGGCACTTTTTCAGGGCAGCCGTATTGAAAACAACATCAGTATTTTTTAACAACGGATGAAACACCGGAGGAGTCACGAATATTTCCAATGATACATTGGAGAAGTCTCTCAAAATTGTGGAAAATAATCCCGTCCGACGTCGTTTCTCTCAACGTTCTCTCTATCGCAGATCATACTATTCTACCGCAGTCCGTAGCTTTTCACCACCAGCCGCTCAACCAGCCGATCGGGCACCAGCGTCAGCAAAATGGAGAGCATCTTCGCCCCCTTCCCCGCAGGATAGCGCACCCCGGGCCGTTTTTTGCCGATGACGGCATACACCACCTTCGCCACGTCCTCGGGCGGGCCCGCGTGGGAGACGTTCCCCCGAACGCTGCGGCAGACGATCTCGTACGGCTCCTTGTAATTGGGAGAATCGCTCCCGCACAGGAGGTGATGCGATGCGATATCGGTCTTGATATCCCCCGGCTCCACGATGACAAGCGTGATGCCTTGGGTTCCAAGCTCCATCCTCGCCGCCTCGCTCCATCCCTCCAGGGCGAACTTGCTGGCGACGTAGTAGGACTGGAAGGGAACGCCCACCTTCCCCCCCAGGGAACTGATGTTGATCACAAGGCCCGAGCCCGCATCCCGCATTACGGGGACGACGGCCTTCGTCACAGCGATCAATCCGAAGAAGTTCGTCTCCATGATCGCCCGGCCCTGTTCGTCCGGCATCTCCTCGAACGGACCCAGGTGGCTGATACCGGCATTGTTAATGAGGACGTCTATGCCGGCCATTGTGTCCCTGGCTTGGGCGACGGCCTTGTTGATCGATCCGACATCCGTGACGTCCATTGATATCATCGTGATGTTTAGGTGATTCGGCGCATCATCCCCAAGCTTCGCGACGTCCCTGGTGGTGCCGACAACCCGACACCCCCGCTCCGCCAGATAGAGGGCGATGGCCGCCCCGATGCCCCGGGAGGCCCCGGTAATGAAAACCCGCTTCTGCATACGCTGGTTCCTCTCACTCATAAAAAAATTACCCTTCTTTAGGGAAAACACATCCCGCGGGTTTCAAGCTCATCGAGTATATAAACGATTACCCTTCTTGTCAACCTTCAACGATGCCGTCTGAAAAATCCGAACATACCCCGGATGTCGGGAGACACAATAAAAAGGCCGGAGACGACGCATCGCGTCGCCTCCGGTTGTCACGACGGAATGATCCTTACAGCTCGAGCGCCGTTTTTTTCTCCCAGTCGGAAATCATCCCCTCGAGCTTCTCGGCGATGTCGGGATGCGTCTCGGTCAGGTCGTACCGCTCCTGGGGATCGGTTTTCATGTTGAAGAGCCACGGGCCCTTTTTCTGGATGTTCGACGGCCAGTCGTACACATGGAGCTTCCGCATGTACTTCCAGTCTCCACTCCGTATCCCCTGGACCTCGTCGTAGTGATAGAAGTAGAGGGCCTCGTGGGGGGACGGGCCGGTGTCGGTCAAAAGCTCTGTGATATCCCGTCCGTCGATGACCCGATCATCGGGAACCGGGACGCCGCAGGCGGCGGCCAGGGTCGGGAAGAGATCCATGTTGCTCGCCACCTCATCACACTCGCTCCCGGGGGAGACCACCCCGGGCCACCTGACGATCAGCGGCACCCGGAAGCCTCCCTCATAGCTGGTCCCCTTGCCCCCCCGAAAATCGCCCGGGCTCCCCTCGTACCAGGAGCCGTTATCGCTGGTGAAAAGGACGATGGTGTTCTCAGAAAGATTCAGCTCGTCGAGCTTTTTCATGACCTCGCCCACGCTCCAGTCCAGCTCCTCCACCGTGTCGCCGTAGAGGCCCCCGTCGGACGTCCCGCGAAAATCCTCCGAGGCGAAGAGCGGAATGTGGGGAAAGGTATGGGCGAAATAGAAGAAAAAGGGAGTGTCGCGATTCTCATCGATGAACGAAAGCGCCGCCTCGGTATAGCGCTTCGTGAGGGTGCTTTGATCTGTGATGTTCTCCTCAATGATCTCATCGTCCCGGTAGAGGGGGAAGGGTGTCATATCGTTGGAGTAGGGAACGCCGAAGAAGCTGTCGAAACCGTTATCTGTGGGGAGGTAGGGCGTCTCATCCCCCAGGTGCCACTTGCCCACCATGCCGGTTTTGTATCCCCTCCCTTTCAGGAGCTCCGCGATGGTGATCTCTTCGGTCGGGATGCCCACGGCGGTTCCTCTCCCCTTCATGTCGAGGAGATCCATGCCGCCCAGCGTCTCGTGGAATCGAAGCGTCATGCTGTTTTTCAACGGCATGTTGGTGGGGAAGAGCGCCGCATGGAGGCCGATGCGGATCGGGTAGCGCCCCGTCAACAGGCCGAAGCGGGACGGCGAACAGACCGGGGAGCAGGCGTAGAAATCGGTGAACCTCATGCCGTCCTCGGCAAGGGCGTCTATGTTGGGTGTTTTGATGGCCCCACCGCCGTAGCACCCCAGATCCCCGTATCCCATGTCATCGACGTTGATTAAAACGATATTTAGAAGTCGGCCGCCGCTTCCCCCCGCATCCTCCCCAAAAGCCGACACGCCGCCCAGGAGCGGGCCCGCCAGCGAGGAAAGCCCCGCTGCCCCCAGGAGTTTCAACAACGTCCGTCGCGTCATATCTCGTGTCATGATAGCACCCTACTTTATTCTGATGTTATGGTCGCGTCGCCTCAATCGACGCTTCCCAGTCAGTGATCATCCCCTCAAGTCTCTCGACGATGTCCGGATGATTCGTGCCCAGGTCGTACCGCTCCCGGGGATCGGTCTCCATGTTGAAGAGCCAGGGACCCTTGAGCTGGAGGTTGGACGGCCATACGTAGACGTTGTGACGCCTGAGATACTTCCACTCGCCGACCCGTATCCCCTCCACCTTCTCCGCGTGGTAGTAGTAAATCGCCTCATGGGGCGACTCCTCAGAGCCGAGAAAAAGCGGCAGGATATCCACGCCGTCTATCACCCTGTCTTCGGGCATCTCAACCCCTGCCAGGGCCAGAAACGTGGGGCAGAAATCCAGGTTGCTGGCAACGGCGTGATTGACCGTGCCCGGAGACACCACTCCCGGCCACCTGATGATCATCGGCACCCGAAAGCCCCCCTCGTAGGCCAGGCCCTTTCCGCCTCTCAAGCCCCCGGGACTCCCCTCGTACCAGGGGCCGTTGTCGCTGGTGAAGACGACGATGGTGTTTTCCGAAAGCCCCAGCTCATCCAGCTTCTCCAGGACCTTGCCCACACTCCAGTCGATCTCTTCCACGGTATCTCCATACAGCCCCCCCTCCGACGTCCCCAGAAAGTCCTCCGAGGCGTGAAGGGGGATGTGGGGAAAGGTATGGGAGAAATAGAGGAAGAAGGGGCGATCCTTCTCCCGATCAATGAACGCCAGGGCCTCCTCCGTGTATCGCTTGGTGAGGGTTCCCTGGTCGGCAACGTCGTCCTCGATCACCTCGTTGTTTCTCATCAGGCGAAAGGGCTTCATGTCGTTCACGCCCGGGGTCCCGTAAAAATAGTCGAACCCGTTGGCACAGGGAAGATACTCCTCGGTATACCCCAGGTGCCACTTTCCCACGAGGCACGTGGCGTAGCCCGCGTCCTTGAGGCCCCGGGCCAGGGAGAATTCATCGCCGCTCAATCCCTGACACGTCCCCGGATCGCCGGAGTCGAGAATACCGACGTCGGAGAGCTTCTGGTAAAATCCGTATTCGATGCGCTTTTTAAAGACGATGTCCGGCGGCAGAAACGCAAGGTTCAGGTCCGCCCGGGCCGGGTATCGCCCGGTCAAGAGGCCGTACCGGGAGGGCGTGCAGACCGGCGAGCAGACGTAGAAATCGGTGAACCTCATGCCGTCATCTGAAAGGGTGTCTATATTGGGGGTTTTGATGGCCATGCTCCCGTAGCACTCCAGGTCCCCGTACCCAAGGTCGTCCGCCATGATGAAAACGATGTTCGGGCGCTCCTTCCCGGCGGGGAGCATGCTTCCCTTCGTCCCCTCCTGGGCGAATACGCGGGACACGCCGGAAAGAAGCGACAGGTTCGCACCCATGCCGATCCCTGCCCCCACAACCGCCGCACCCTTCAGCAGCTCTCGTCGTGTCATGCGGTGTTTCATGAGTTCTATCCCCGTTTATATAAAAAAATATAATAATTCCAGACGACACCCGCCCCCGCCGCTCCCCCGCTTTTCATACACTATCAATTATGAAGGCCGTGTCAATACATTTTTCAGCTTCAGTGTCGACCCTCTCGGTCGTCCGATCATCCCGGCCTGTTCCCGATCTCACACACGACACATGATCGGCCGACATAGATAGTATCTTCACCCTCACATGCCGTCCACATCGCCCGAGGTCCTCGTCGAACATGTCTCAGACGGAGCCAGGTGATCCTTCACACATCCCGCGAGGATTTTTCTGACCTTTCCCATGTCGTGTTCCGTACCGGTCTCTTCCTTCACGGAGGTGAGGGAGATACCCTCAATGCCGCAGGGTACGATGTGATCGAATATCGAAAGATCGTTCTGGATGTTTATTGCCATGCCGTGGGAAGTCACCATGCCCGAAAGGTGGATGCCGATGGAGGCGATTTTTTTCAAAAGAAACGATCCCTCACCGCCGGCAACTTCCACCCACAGGCCGGGGAATCCCTCCCTTCGCATGGCCGTCACGCCCAGTTTCTCGAGAAGACAGACGCCGATATCTTCGAGGATTGAAATATACTCGTCCACATGCATGAAGCGTTCTTTGAGGTCAATGATGGGGTAACAGACGACCTGGCCGGGATTATGGGCCGTCGCCCCGCCGCCCCGGCTGGTGTCCACCAGGGCGATGCCCATCCGCCCCAGGGTGTCCCGACCGGTGACAAGCCGGTTGACACTCCCGCGCACGCCGAAGGTTATCGTGGGCGTATGCTCCACTATCAATACCGTGTCACGTACTTTCCCTTGACGGCGTCTATTTTGTAAGCTATATTGAAGCTTTAAGGTTTTTTCGTAGTCGGCATGACCCAGGTCGTGAATTTCTAAGGAAATCGATCCCGCTTGTGTCTGTAAGGTCATGTCCCATATATTCCGTATGTGTTTCATCACAGGATTTCACCCGCACGACGCGGTATTTTTTATTTTACACAATTTTATATATTTTAACAAACATATCACTGAAACAAATAGAGGACTTCATACGGCGTCCTCTCGTAATAGACAGATGAAGGAACGCGAATGACCACACACATCGCAGTAATCGGCATGGGCTATGTGGGTATCCCGTGCGCCGCGCTTCTGGCGGACGTGGACGGATATACCGTAACCGGCGTGGAGAAGGGCTCTCCGGTCAGCGAATGGAAAATAAACACCCTCAACGCCGGGAAATCCCCCATCGAGGGCGACGAGCCCGGACTGGATGAGCTCATCAAGCGCATCGTGAAAAACGGCTCTTTCCGGGCGACGGACGACTACTCGGTCCTGAAAGATATGGATATCATATTGATCGCGGTGCAGACCCCCACCGACGGCTCGGAACACCAGCCGAAATACTACTCCCTGAAGGAGGCGTGCCGGGGGATCGGTGAAAACATGAAAAAGGGCGTGCTGGTGATCACCGAGTCCACCGTGGCGCCGGGGACCACGGAGCACGTCATCAGGCCGATCCTGGAGAGGCGATCGGGACTGACCGCGGGAGAAGATTTCAGTCTGGCCTACTCCTACGAGCGGCTCATGCCGGGCAAGCTCATCGAATACATCCAGGACCTCCCCCGGATCGTGGGCGGCATCGACGATGAGAGCGAGCGCCGCGCGAAAGAGATGTACTCGAACATCGTCAGGGCGTCCATCCATACCACCGACGTCCTGACCGCCGAAACCAGCAAGACGATTGAGAACGCCTATCGGGACGTGAACATCGCGTTCGCCAACGAGATGGCGCTCATCTGCGAAAGTCTCGGGATCGACGTCTACGAGGTGCAGCGGCTCATCAACACACGGAAAGAGCGGCTGATGCACCTCCCCGGCGCCGGCGTGGGAGGACACTGCCTGCCGAAGGACACCTGGCTGTTGCTGTACGGCCTGAAAACGTACGGAAGGCGCCCCATCGAGACCCACTTTGTGGAGCTGGCCCGCACCATCAACGAATCCATGCCGCACCACCTGGTGGATCTCGCCACCGAATGCTTTCGCAACGCCGGCCTGGAATACCCGGACGTCAAGGTGGTCGTCCTGGGGGCGGCGTATCTGGAAAACTCCGACGATACCCGGAACACCCCCACCTCCCAGGTGGTCTCCCGTCTCAGTGCCTACGGGGCGGACGTGATCGTCCACGATCCATTCGTCCGGGAGTTACCCGGGACGGAGCTGACCCGGGATCTTCAGGCCGCCGCGCACAACGCCGACGCGCTGCTGTTGGTCACCAAACACCGGGAATACCTCACGATGGATCTGAAGAAACTTGCTGGATCAATGCGCAATCGCATCCTCGTGGACGGACGGGACGCCATAGATCCGAACGCCGCCCGGGACGCGGGCTTCGTCTATCGCGGTATCGGCAAGGGAAACACGGGGTCCGTCTGATACATGTGCGGCATCACCCTCACGTATAATTTTTCCGGGAAGCCGATCGACCCACAGGCCCTCGTTCGCATGACGGACGCCCTGGCCCACCGGGGCCCGAACGACGAGGGGTTCGTGTTCTTCGACCCATTTGGGAACGCCCGCGCCGTGAAAAATCCACGGGAGCTTTCCGGAGACACGACCGAATATATCCTGGGCATGGGCCACCGGCGGCTGTCCATACTGGACCTCTCTCCTTTGGGCCACCAGCCCATGTCCACAGAAGACAGATCGCTCTGGATTATCCACAATGGAGAAATATACAACTACCAGTCGATTCGAGACGAGCTGAGGGGCAAGGGGCACCGATTTCGATCGGATTGCGATACAGAGGTGATCCTGGCCGCATACCGTGAGTGGGGGGAGAGCTGTGTGCGGCGATTCAACGGCATGTGGGCGTTCATCCTGTATGACGTCGAGCGAAAACGCCTCTTCATCTCCCGGGACCGATTCGGCATCAAGCCGCTCTATTATGCTGAGCAGGACGGCTGCCTCCTTTTCGCCTCGGAGATCAAGGGGCTTCTGGCGGCGGGAATCCCCCGGGACGTCAACGACGGCATCGTCTTCGATTACCTCACCCGGGGATACAACGATCATACCGACGAGACCTTTTTCACACACATTCACTCATTCCCCGCCAGGCATACCGCCGTCGTCGGCGTCGACGGGAAAGCGGCATATAAAAGATACTGGCATATCGATCCCGAATCACTTGCGCGGGACCCCGTCGACGACGTCAACAATACGACCGAAGAGTTTCGGGATATCCTTGAGGACAGCATCAGGCTTCGGCTCATCAGCGACGTGCCCGTGGGGACGTGCCTTTCCGGCGGGCTCGATTCGTCCTCCATCGTGGCGATCATCAGCAGAATTCTCGCGGCCAAAGCAGGGGGCGACGCCCGCCTCTCCAACGCCCTGGGGCCAAAGCAGCGGACGTTCTCGTCCTGCTACCACGACGACGAAGCCGACGAGAGCCGCTTTTCCAAGATCGCGGCGGACTTCGCCGGGGCCCAGAGATACATCGTCCATCCGACGGGCGACGAGCTCTGGCGGGATATCGAGCATTTCATCACGGTCCAGGACGAACCCTTCGCCAGCACGAGCATGTACGCCCAGTACCGGGTCATGGGGTTGGTGAAAGAAACCGATGTGACGGTGCTCCTGGACGGACAGGGATCGGACGAGATCCTCGCCGGATATCCCGGATACCGCGGAAGATGGCTCGCCCAGCTCGTCTCATCCGGGCGTCTCTCATCCGCCTGGAGGGAGCTTGCGGGCGAAGGAATTGGGGCGGGAGAGCGATCGATCGCGATACAGGGCATGCTGTTTCACCTGCTGCCCCTCTCAGGGCTTCGCGAATCCACCGCTTCGGACACTCTCGGCCTCAACAAAGATTTTGTGAACACGTATGCCCGAAGAAATCCCGCCCTCAGCCGGATGGGGAGCGTGAAAAACCTTGAGAATCAATTGCGGTTGGACACCTTTCAGAGAAGCATCCCGGCCCTGCTCCGGTATGAGGACCGCAGCTCCATGGCGTTCTCCCTGGAATCCCGGGTCCCCTTCCTCGATTACCGGCTGGTGGAGCGCGCCTTCGCGCTGCCGAATGAGCTGAAGATCAACGACGGATATACGAAGTGGATTCTCAGAAACGCCATGAGGGACATTCTTCCCGGGGAGATCACCTGGCGAAAGGACAAAAAGGGGTTCACCACCCCGGAGCGCGCATGGCTGCTCGGGGGCACCGATATCCTGAACGGCGCGATATACGCCCACGACTCTCTTGAAAGCTATCTCGACATCGGCGCGTCACGGAGATCTCTTCAGAAATTTCTCTCGACCGGCGACGGGGACGTAAAGAGAATCTGGCGATGGGTGAACTTGTCTCTGTGGTTGCGTTCACTCTCCCGCTGAAACAGAGAGGTTGACAGGTATGAGAAGAAATGCTAAAAGCGTACCTTTGAATATATGTATGAATTGATTGCAGCAGATACTCTCGCCGTTACTGAAGCGATTCAAGAATCCTACATCATAGTATACTACTGAAAACAATGATGGATAATGCAACGTCAATCAAGCACAATCACCCATGAGGAATAAAATGCTTGTACTCGGTATTCACGATGCACATAATGCGTCCGTATGTTTGGTGGATCACGGAAAAATAGTGTTCGCCTTACAGGAAGAACGAATAAATCGTATAAAGAATTACGCCGGCTTTCCACGGGAAAGTATACGTGAGACCATGAATTACGCCGGGATAACACCGGCGTCGATAGACCTCATCGTGTTTTCCGGAACGGAATACAATCAATACATGACGAATGTCACCTCCAAAAAACTCTATGCGAAAAGAACGGGGGTCATTAAGACGATACGGAACGTACTGGGACGGGTTGGTCTCCTACAGAAGATTAAAAGGAGCATACTGAACAGAAAGCTGTATACACTGCGAATGGCCAATTTGAAATCCTTGGATCTTGACAACAAGCCGGTTGAGTTCATCGATCATCACATGTGTCACGCCGCCGCGGCGTATCATGGAATGGGCATATATAACGAAGATGTGCTTGTTCTGACGTGCGATGGGGCGGGTGATGTCAGCTCCGCAACCGTCAACATCGGAAGAAACGGGAAGATCAAAAAACTGTTTTCCATGTCCCCGTACGAATCCCTCGGCTATATTTACTCGACGGTAACATACCTGATGGGCATGACCCCCCTGGAGCATGAATACAAAATCATGGGGATGGCTCCATACAGCAGCGAAAAATACTATTCCGATCTCAAGCGGGATTTTGAAAACATCCTTATTCACCATTCGGGTCCGGAACCCATCTGGAAACGCGGCTCATCGATACCGCGAATGTTCTCGGGCAACAAGTTATTTCAAAAAATCATCAAACAACAACGATTCGACACCATCGCCGGCGCTATACAATCATATTTTGAAGACTTTCTCAGCGAATGGGTGAAAAAGGCGATCGCCTACACCAATATTCATACGGTCGCCCTGGGGGGCGGGGTGTTTATGAATGTCAAGGCGAATATGATAATCTCCGAATTGCCGGAGGTCGAGAAGCTGTTCATTTATCCCTCGTGCGGCGACGAGACAAATTCAATCGGCGCGGCGTTGTACGCATGGGGTGCGCACAACGATCCCGAGGAGATCCCGCCGTTGGGCGATTTCTACCTGGGACCGAATTTTTCAGATAAAGACGTGGAAAAAAAGGTGGAGACATATTCCTTCGAATCAGACATATCCATCACACGTGTCGAAAATCCCGAAGTCGCCGCCGCCAGGTTACTGGCGGAAGGCCAGGTCGTCGCACGCTTTTCGGGAAGAGAAGAATTCGGCGCGCGGGCGCTGGGAAACAGGTCGATTCTCGCCGACCCCAAAAATCCCTGGGTCATCCGGGTGATCAACGAGATGATCAAGCTGCGCGATTTCTGGATGCCCTTTGCCTGCTCAATATTGGAAGAAGACGAACGTACATATCTGAAAAACGACGCCGGGATCGAAGCCCCCTATATGATCATCACGTTTGACACAACGGATCGATTTCCCGAGATAATCGCCGGGATTCACCCGCAGGATTTCACCGTTCGCCCCCAAATTGTACACAAAAAGCACAATCCCGCGTATCATGCACTCATTTCACATTTTAAAAGCCTAACCGGACGAGGTGCGGTCTTAAACACAAGCTTCAACCTTCATGGGTATCCCATCGTGCATTACCCTGAAGACGCCATGTATGTGTTCGACAACTCCGAAATACAGCACCTCATGATCAACAATGTTCTGATTTCGAAAAAGAGCATTGATACATCCACCCATTTTTCGAAGATACTTGACACGTACAATTCATTCAAAGCGTGATATTGTGAAGCCCACGGTATCGATCCGTAATCTTGTGAAGAGCTCTTCTCCGCGTTGGGGTCATATCATCAGAGACGGCTTCATTGCGGAACACGACGGGATTGAAACCAACTGAGATGCCGTGGCGGCCGTCCCGTCGCATCGATGCCAAAAAGAGCATGAAGGCCTTCGAGATGATCGGATGAAAAATATTCACGATGCTGAAGGCGGAGGATATATATCTCAAAAAAAGCGGTTATCATCGTGACCGCCCGGGCGTGACTTTCCGATTTTCCATGCCTCCCAGTGGAAAGACATGAGCTAAAATACGTGAGACGTCGGATTATCCTGAAACCGTTATCGACGCGAACACCGGTGATGTACGGATGACCCGGAGGCGGGAGAATCCATCTCCTTGATTGATGTATATCGACAATTTCAGCATTACAGGAAACACAGAGAATCATTCAATCCATGATAAAAGTGCTCATCATCGCCTACTGGTATCCTCCGCTCAACGTCATCGGATCGGTCAGGGCGCTGAAGCTTTCACGGTATTTCCCGGAATACGATATTACACCGGTGGTCTTCACGACGGAGACCGGGACCTTCGAAAAGAGCGACTTCTATGATCCGGGGATGGAGATCCCGAACATCACCGTGTACAGGACGAAAACCCTGGACACCTCCCAACTACTCAAGACGATCATCGGATTTTTCCTCCCCGGCTCCGTCGGTTCGATGAAAAAGTCCGCCGCCGTCGGGCAGTCCCGCATGTCCCGTATCTACCACAATATCTTCTCCCTGCCCGACACCCAGCTGGGATGGTGTCTCCTCTCCCGCAGAAAACTTCTGAAAATATGCAGGAAAGAGAACATTCAACTCATCATTTCAACCGCGCCGCCGTTCTCCGGCCACCTTTTGGCGTCGTACATTCGAAAGAAGACGGGCATCCCCTGGATCGCCGATTTCAGGGATCTCTGGTCAAACAGCAACCTGAACTACGCGAAATCCGGGCTCTTCGCCCGCATCGATCGCCGTCTCGAGGTATCATCGATACGAAGAAGCGACAAAATCGTGTCGGTGACCGCCCCATACGCCCGTCTGCTCTCGGATCTCCACAACAGGGACGTTACGGTCATCACCAACGGATTCGACGAGGACGATTATGCCGATACGGTCTCAAAGGACCGACGGTTCAGCATCGTCTATACCGGCATCATGTATCCGAAGTTTCGAGACCCGCACCTTCTCTTTATTGCCCTCCGGGAGCTTCTCGACGCGGAAGACCTGGAGGAGTCCGCCGTCGATATATCCTTCTACGGCAGGAGACTGGAATACGTCCATGACCTGATGGTACAATATGGGCTGGAGAAATGCGTTTCATTACATGGATATCTGCCTTCGGCGGAAATCAAGAAAAAGCAGATGGCGGCCCAGGTCCTTTTAATGATAGACTGGATGGGCGACTCCCCCGAGTCCCAGGGGGTCGGGGCCAAGATATATGAATACCTCGGCGCGGGAAGCACCATCCTGTGCCTGGGGAAATACCGGGGCGCCGTCGCGGAGATCCTCGAGGAGACCAATACCGGATTTTTCGTCACGACGGCGGGCGAGGTCAAAGAGGCGATACTCTCTTTATATCGGGACTACCGAAAGCACGGCGCGACGCCGTATGCGCCCGATGCCGAGGCCGTAAAAAAATATACATATCGGGAAGTAGCGGGACGATTCGCGGCACTGATCCACCGGATGGTGTCGGATCGATCATCAAACACACAATAGTTTTTCGTTGCCATGATTCTTATTATTGCCGGCGCACGACCGAATTTCATGAAAATCGCCCCCATCGTGTGGGAGTTCGAACGGCGGTCGTTCGCCGATTATAAGATCGTCCATACCGGGCAGCATTACGACTATGAAATGAGCCAGGCCTTTTTTGAGGACCTGTCTCTCGGCGAACCGGATTTCTTTTTAAACGTCGGCTCGGGCACCCATACCTACCAAACGGCCTCGGTGATGATCGCTCTCGAGGAAATCTGCACGGAGCTCAATCCGCACCTGATTATCGTCGTGGGAGACGTCAATTCGACCCTGGCATCCTCCCTGGTGGCTTCCAAGCAGCGTATCCCGCTGGCGCACGTGGAGGCCGGGCTACGGAGCTTCGACATGGCGATGCCCGAGGAGGTCAACCGCATTCTCACCGATCACGTGAGCGATTTTCTTCTGGTCTCCGAGCAATCCGGCATCGACAACCTGAAGCGTGAGGGAATACCGGACGACCGGGTGCACTTCGTCGGGAATATCATGATCGACTCCCTCAACAGAATACTCCCCAAGGCTCACAAAGAGAAGCCGACGGCCGGAGAATACATAGCGGCCACCATCCATCGTCCGTCCAACGTCGACGACGCCGCGTCCCTTTCAAAAATCATCGACCTGCTCAGCGACGCCGCGAAACATCACCCGGTCGTCATGCCGGCCCACCCGCGGACGAAAAAAAACCTGATCCTATTTGGACTCGAAAAACACTTCCTCCAAGAGCCGCGTTTCCCCGAATCCCCCGAGCCGGGAAACATCTACCTCGTGCCGCCCATCGGGTATGTCGGTTTCGTCGGCATGATGGCCGGGGCGCACTATGTCATCACCGACAGCGGCGGCATCCAGGAGGAGACGACCTTTCTCGGGATTCCATGCGTGACGCTCAGGGAGAATACGGAGCGTCCCGCCACGGTGGAAATCGGGACGAACACCGTCGTGGGGACGGACAAGGCGGCGTTTGGAGAAACCATAA
Source organism: Candidatus Zymogenaceae bacterium (assembly GCA_016931225.1). Classification (NCBI taxonomy): domain Bacteria; class Deltaproteobacteria; order Candidatus Zymogeniales; family Candidatus Zymogenaceae; species Candidatus Zymogenaceae bacterium. Next base: position 77,508 of record JAFGFE010000018.1, on the reverse strand, counting down.
AAAACATCCGCGAGGGAACCTACAAAACGGGGGGGCGTCCGCCCCTGTGGGACGGGAAAACCAGCGAGAGGGTATGTGATATTCTCCTCTCCGCATATTCCCCATAACCCCCTCGAAGCGATCCCATTACGCAGAAGGCCGATGTGTACCTGTGAAAACCCATACGCACGGCGGAGGGAATCTTCCCCGGCACATGCACACAACCACCCGTAACGAAAGCATTATGTCAAAAAAAAGTATTCTGTATATAAAATTATCGGACTCCCCCTTCATCACCGAGGACGAAAACATCCTCAAAGACGCATTCGAGGTAAACTCCTTTACCCTCAAAACGGCCCCCCGCCCTGCGTATGCCGTCAGTCTTTTAAAGATGACGCTCTGGCTGCTTTGTAACATCAGACACGCGCACGCCGTCTACGCCTTTTTCGTGAGCTGGTATTTGATCATCCCGGCTTTGTTGTGTCGAATCGCCGGGGTGCCCCTCGCGTTGAGTATCGGCGGTTTCGACGCCAATTGGCTGCCGGCATTGGCGTACGGCGTCTATCATAAGAGGATTTCCCGCTCCCTGTGCGGTTTCGTCTACCGTTCCGCCTCCCTCATCATACCCGTCCATGCGTCGTTGGTACGAGTGGAAAACAGATACAGCGAATACAATACCGTGAAAGAAGGCATCCTGAACCTTTTTGACGGCATCAGGGGGCGCATAGTCGTCATCCCGTCCGGATTTGATACGGACTTCTGGTCGCCCGGCGATACGGAAAAGGAGCGTGTCGTTCTCACCGTCGGGAATATAAAGACCGGGTTGAATTACGAGCTGAAGGCCATGGCGGACTTCGTCGAAGCCGCCCGCAGGATCCCCGAATATCAATTCGTTCACATCGGGGATTACGATCCGCACCTCTTCGATCAACTGGTCGCGGAGCCGCCGGGCAACCTGACGCTCCTCGGTTTTGTGAATCACGAAGAGCTCCTGTCGCAGCTCAGGCGATCGAAGGTATATACGCAGCTTTCGGTGAGCGAAGGCCTGCCGAATTCGCTCATTCAGGCGATGCTCTGCGGCTGTATCCCGGTGGGGAGCGCGGTCAACGGCATCCCGGATATCATCGGAGACGCCGGTTTCGTCGTCGAAAGAAGGGATGCGGTTGCCGTCAAAACGGCGATCAGGGATGCGATGAACTCCGCCCTCGCCCCGAGGGCCAGGGAGCGGGCCGCAAATCGGTATGCGATTGCCATCCGACGAAACGAGCTGGTGCGCGTCTTCGGTGAGCTCACCTCCCCACCCGACGGAACCCGCCTTCATTCAAAAAAGAGTTGATGGAAAAAGGGGGCGAAACAGATTTATGGCTCCGAGCGCTGCGGCAAAGCGCCCCAGACGGAGGATGAAACCACACCGCTCCCTGAAACCGACCCGATCCCGGAGAAGGGGGCGGCGTAACCGCGCGGCGGATCCCCCGGTTCGACCAAGAATGCAATAAAAACGGGTAAAAGGCTGGTTGGATTGGGAAACGGCGGTATGATAAAAAAACGGCGTGTGATGACGGCCGTATCCCCGCCGCCGACGCCTCGGGAGGCCCGATCGCCGCAACGGTGAGTCACACTCAAAAGAAACAGGGGCCCTAAAACTCTACAGATCGGCGATACCCACCCCGGCTCCGGTCACTTCTTTCTCATTGTTATCTTCCGGGCCGGAACTCCACCATACAGCGCATAGGGGACGACATCTTTCGTGACGACCGCCCCCGCCGCGATAATGGAATGTTTTCCGATGTCGACATCCCTCGTGACAACACAATTCGCGGAGATCCACACCCCCTCCGAAACGGTGATCGTCCCCCCGGCATGCCCCTGCATTTTTATGGGAACGTCGATGCTGCGGTGTTCATGATCGCTGGCCCTTAAAACCGTGTTCTGGCCGATGATGACATCGTCGCCCAGGACGATTTTTCCGCCGTCCGCCGCCCCGATCGTCACGTTTGCATTTATGCTGATGTTGCTGCCGAGGATGATTTCTCCGTCATGGGCGTAGAGCGACGAATACTTCATGATCGAGACGTTCTCACCGAATTCGATATTCTCTATGCCCGTTATCTCCACGCCGATCCCGATCCTGATCCCCCCGCCGCACGTTCTCGATTTTCTCTTGATATATGCGGACCTCAGCCTCTCGCCGGTCCCGCCCGGGAAGAAAGCGAGGGCGAATTTCGCCGCATGTTTCAGTTCCTGGATAAAAAATCTCACTGTGCCGTCGCTCTTCCTTGTCGCCGTCCGATAAAACGTATTGATTCCCCCTTCCAAGGGGAAACAGCTCTCACGCAACCTGCGCCATGCACATGCTGAATGAGCTCAGCAGGTTGCTCGACAAAAATCGCTGCAGCTCGCCCATGGCCGCCTCGTCAAGCGTGCGCATCATGTATCGAAGGAACGGGTCCTTCACCTTCTCTTTCTTTTTATTTACCAGCTCCACATCGAGCTTTCCCGGCGTGGTCATCGAGAGCACGGTGAAGCCGGCGCGCTCAAGCAGCAGCGGGAGCGATTCGATATTGAAAATCGTGACATGCTGGGGAGGATGAATGCTGTCGGACTCCTCCCAGAGGAGGGAAAGATCGAAACCGAGATTGTTCAAAAACGTCACAACAAAGATATCGCCCGAAGAAAGCACGGCGCGAACCGCCCTGAGGAACGTCAACGGGTCGAACAGGTGTTCCAATATCTCGAAACACATCGCCACGGCATAGCCGTCGGCGCGATTCGGCATGTCCTGCGGGACGACGTCTTCCATAAATTTCTCGACGACGAACAACCCGTTTTCCCGCGCCATCTCCGCCAGCCCGTGGGACGGTTCAATGACGACGAACGACGCATGCGGAGAGAGCTTTCTCATTTCATCGCACATGATGCCGTGTCCGCCGCCGATGTCGTACACGTTCGAACAGTCACCCGCATATTCAGAACACATGTCATGAACCATTTTCGCTCTGGGGACGAAAATTTTCTCCCTCCTGGCATCCCACATGTTCCGATAGAATTTCGTCCAAAAAAGACTGGACGGGGCGCTGCCGTAATACCGCATGAGGGGGCTTCTCGACGGCCGGGGAGACACATAGAGGGTGCGACACTCCCGACAGTGCACATACGTAAATGCGTGTTTCTCGAATTCTCCCGCCCTCTCCTTGCCGCCGCATGCGGGACAGGTGACATGCACGAAATCATCATCCGAAAAAAAATCCGTGCTGTCCTTGACCGCGAGTTCCAGGTATTCCTTGAACAAATCGTCGGGACGTATATCCTTTTCCTTCATATTGCGCCTTCAGCTTCTTTTACGCACATGCCGAGACAAACGACGGCTTTCCCGGCTATCCCCACCCCCCCCGTACGGCTCCCGCGACGGGTTTTTTTCGGCGGGTGCGGGTTCTTCCGTAAGGATTACCCGCCATGAAATATCGTGTGATTCGGCATTTCGTCCGGCGTTATACCATTATCGGGAGATGAACATACGCGGACAACGCATACCACATCCTGTATCATTTCCCTACAGGTCGATAACGGCGATTATCGTATCGCAACGCCACAATTCCTTCAGCCGCTCCCTGTAGATCCCGTCCAAATCCTCCCCGAAGATCTCCGAGTACTTCCCCAGTCCCCCCGGCTTCCCATGGTGCATCCATGTCATGTGATTCGACAGATCATATCTCTGCTCCGGAAGCAGCTCAAACGGCCTGTTCAATTGTGACAACACCCGCCGCAGGCTGTCCGGAGTGAAGTACCAGTGGTGAACGACGGACCAGTAGAACTTGTCGAATGCGTCGATGTTATACGTTTCGATCAACGGCTCGGTCGCGGACGGCACCTCGAAAATCATCTTCCCGCCCTTTTTCCCCAGCTTTGCGACATCCTCAAGAAACATGACCGGATTTCTGATATGTTCGAGAACATAGTAGTGGATTATCAGGTCGAATTGATCTTTTTTTGAGGCGACGAGACCTTCAAAGTCATTAAAAACCTCTATGCCGAGGGCGCGGGTATACTCCCCGTATACTTTCGAGGGCTCGATACCGTATACGTCCATACCCCTTTTCTTCATCTCGTCGAGCATGAATCCGCTGGAACACCCTATTTCGAGGAGCGTCCCGCCCGGCTTCACATATTCACCGAGCACTTTCATGCGCCGCGCGACTTCAGCACGATTCGCCTTGAAATGCCTGTCGGGGGCGGACCAGTCCTTATCACCGCCGGACCGTTCGCTCATAAATCCTTCAAAATCTTCCAGATAAAAGCGATCCTCCTCCTTCTCCGAGGGCACCGGATACAAATATATCATTCCACACTCATCGCAACGCCAGAAATGCTGGTCCTCGGTCCCTCCGTACACATAATGTCCCTTGATCGTCTGGCTTTTTGACGGTGCATCACAAAATCGACATCGAGGCGCTTTCAAGGATTCTCCTTATATATTTGAGTTGTTCTTTGAAGCCCACTGTATCATTGACTCCAGACCGTCCTTCAGAACCGTTTTCGGAGTAAATCCCAAAACAGTCTTGAGCTTTGTGATATCCGCATAGATGCCCTTTTGATCGCCGGGCGTTCCGGACGAGAATTCAATCCCTATATCGCCGCCCAGTCCATCCTTGATCAACAACAACAGCTTCTCCACCGTCGTCTTGACACCCGTACCCACGTTGAATACCTCGCCGACGGCTTTTTCGTTGGCAATCGTCGAAAGCGTTACGTCAACGACATCGTCTATATAAATGAAATCGCGGTACCGATCCGGGCTCCCCTTCACAACGACGTTCCCGGTCTCCAGCGCCTGGGCCAAGAAAATGCTGACCATCCCCTGGCGAAGATTGCTCATGTTCTGACCCGGGCCATACACGTTGAAATAACGGAGCGCCGTCGGCCTCAATCCCATTGTTTCATAGATTCGCATGTAGTGTTCGCTGGCAAGCTTTCCGACGCCGTAAAACGAAAGGGGATACGTCACGTGTTTTTCGTCGATGGCGGTATCCGCCACCGTGCCGTACACCGACATGCTGCTCGCATATATAAAGCGCGTGCATCCCGTCTCGAGCCCGTATGAGATCAGCCGAAGCGTCGACTCCGTATTTGTCGCAAGGTCATACGAAGGATTATCAAAGCTGATCTCCCCGGACGACTGCCCGGCAATATGTAGAATGGCGTCAAAACACTTTTTCCGCAGCTTTTCAATAACATCCGGGTCTTGGCAATTCCCCTGAATAAACGAGACTCCCTCAGGGATATTTTCCAGGAATCCGGTGGAGAGGTTGTCTATCGTGACAACTTCATTTCCCTCTGTGACAAGACGCCGCGCGATCGCGGATCCGATAAAACCCGCGGCGCCCGTAACCAAATAGCTTCCCATCAAACCACCCTTTCTCTCGGTACGGTATCGTGTTACCGGTTTTTGATATACTCTTTCATCAGCGGATCATGTTCCATCAGGGACTCGACGTTCTCCAGATCATCCCGCGTATCAACCGCGTATGTCTCCCTGTCCATCCGAATCATCTTGACCCTGTATCCGTGCTCCATCGCCCTGAGCATGTCCACGGATTCAACGATTTCCAGCGGCGTCGGCTCCAAATCGAGAAACGTCAGCAGAAAATCACGCTGAAAGGGAATGATGCACACCTGCTTGTTCATCGGGACGCTTTCGGCTCCCATCTTCCACGAGGGGATCGGCTCCCGCGAAAAGTACATGGCGAATCCCTGCCTGTCTATGACCACCTTTACTTCATTCGGATCATCCTGCTCCCGCCGGTTCATGAGCGGCGCGAATCCGTTTGAGATAACGATGCTCGAATCCTCGATCAGGGGAGATACGACCGCATCGATCATATCCGGGTAAATCATGGGCTCGTCGCCCTGGATCATCACCACGATATCTATCGACGAGCCGGTGTCCTCCTCGATTTTCAACACCGCCTCCGCGGTTCGATCGGTCGCCCTCTTATGATGGCTGCCCGTCATGACGACCTTCGCCCCGATTTCATTGGAGTAGTCGAAAATCTCCTGATCGCACGTGGCGATGTAGACGTCAGACAAAAGAGTGCTCATCTTCGATCTGAAGAAACAATGCCCGACCATCGGCATGCCGTGAATCTTTTCAAGAGGCTTGCCCGGAAATCTGCTTGAGCCCATACGGGTCGGGATGATTCCTATAATTCTCTTTTCCGCCATGTGTTTGTTCTGCCCCCTCTGTGTGTATGGTCTATTTCAGATCCTTCAGCGGTGAAAGCGCACCCTGAACGGCTTTCCCCAAAAATATCGTATCCAGGCCGTAACCGAGAAAACGATACCCTTCCTCGTATTTTTCGCGCAGCATGTCGGGATCGGGGTCCACCACGTGAAATCCCGGCATAATATGCGGCGATTTCCGGGAAACCTCCTTCACCCGATCCAGCGCGCGTTTCACGTTTTCATTTTCAAATTCCCCCGGCACGCCGAGAGAGCCCGAAAGATCGTACGGCCCGATAATGAAGCCGTCGACGCCGTCAACGGCAAGGATCTCTTCAAAATTGTTTACCGCGTCTATGTGCTCAATCTGAACGATGACGATCGAATTTTCCTGGTTCCATTTCAGATATTCGGAAAACCCGAATCCGTATTTTTGCGCCCGGGCCAAGCCCACACCCCGGGTGCCCCGCGGCGGATACTTCACCGCCGATACCGCCCTCTCCGCATCCGCGGCGGAATTCACCATGGGGACAACGACGCCATGCGCACCGGCGTCCATCACCCGCTTGATCAGGTTCGCACTGTTTTCACCCACACGCACCAGCGGCGCCGTACCCTTCAGTTCCATGACACGTATCAATGCCTGGGCGTCCGAAAGGGATATCGCACTATGCTCCATATCCACGACAAGCCAGTCAAAAGCGGATTCCGACATGATCTCCGCGATTGAAGGGTGCGACAGGGTAATCCACGAGCCCAATAGGAGCCGCCCGTCCTTGATTTTTTGTTTTATTCCGATATCTTTCATGAAAATCACAACCTCATGGTGGTATAAATTCGCCTCTTATTTACTTCTCAGCCGGTTATATGCGTTGCATTATATGGAGACAGTAAAAACCGGTCAAGCCTAAAAATCCGTTTTCCCGTTCCGTATCGTAAAATGCTCCGGGACGATCCATCGTACAAAAGGAAGACGGAGCATGCGTCCACCGTCTTTCCCCCCGATCGACGCTTTCCGCACCCGGACACCCTCTTTTTTACCGCTTTGCTCCTCTACCGCCGCCCCTGTTTTTTACCACCTCGATTATCATCCTGAGATCATCCCGTTTCAACCCCAGAACAGTCGGGCTGATGAACAAAAGCATCAGCGTAAACAGCGAATATATGAAACCGGAGGCGACGAAATCCAGGATTCTCCTGTCCCCGAATCCAAAGAGGCTATCAACCGCAAAAACGGCCGCAAGCGCAAGGACCACCAGGATGCCGACACAGGTGATCTGATGGCGGATATGACTCCAGAAGGAAAATCCGAGAATCCTCGCCACGAAATACAACAAAACATTGACCCCAAAGAACTGTACGCCGACCATCTTTATCGCAAGTCCCGTCGCCCCCGCATCAAGCCCCATCATTTCAGCAGGCGCCAGCATGAAATAGGTTACGGGCAGCCCGGCGAGTATAATCACCACCCTGATGTTTCGCATCTGACGGGTCCTGTCGGTGGCAAAGAAGACGGATGTCGTCATCTGTCCATACACCTGGAATATGGGATAAAAGGACATGATGATCACCGCCGCCAGGGCGTTTTTGTACTCCGCGCCCCCCAGCAGTTCTATCAATATGTCAGCCCGCACGGCGGAAAAACAGGTAAAATATGCGGTGACAGAAAACAGAAGGGGAACATACCTGTTGAAGTTGTAGCGTATCTGATTGTTATCATTGGAGGCGAAGGAAATGGAAAACTCCCTCATCAACAGAGGCGTCATTGCGCTGGTAAACATAAAAATGATCTCTCCGATCTTGAATGAGAGGCTGTAAAAGCCCTGCTCCACACTCCCGCCGAAGAGCTGCAGAATCCAGCGATCAAGGATACCAACGACAAAGCTTATTGTCGAAAACACGAAGATGGGATGGCTGTAATGATAAAATTCCGGGATATATTTTTTTAATTCCACCCTGCGGGTGACCAGGTTTCGCACACCCGATCCCTTGTTTCTCCATATTAGAAAAAGAAAACAACCTCCGAGAAAAAAGAACAGAAAATAGTGATAAAAGAAGAAATTCTCCAGGTTCAGCCACCCCACAACAAAGAGAATTAACACGAGAGTCGTAGCCACCACCCGCTGTATCATCCGGGCCACCTCCGACTGTGTCGTCAGGCCCCATGCGTCCATCATTTGGGTCATTATGGTAACAAACCAGCTCAAGATGCCGAACAAAAGCGCGGCATAAATATAAATGATATTCTGATCCGGCCAGATATGTTGATACGCCCTGCTGAGATGCGCCCCGAGAACAAAAAGGGCCATGACTGCGGAGAGAATGACGGAAAAGTAGAAATAGAAGGAAACAAGCCCATAATCATTCTGTCTCCGGGAGAGGTTCGTGTAGAAACAGGTGGAAGTGCCCATGTCCAGAAAACCGGAGACCTGGGTGAAGAAATTTGTCAGGAAGTTGAAATCACCATACGCCTTCGGACCGAGACCTTTCGGGACAATACCCATGGTGATCAGGCCGAGCAGGAACCCGACCAGGTTGGTGGAGAGCTTATAAAAATATCGTTTTCTGAGTGTATCCACGTTGTGAATTATTCAATGATTTTTTCAATTTTTCTCAGGGCGTTCTCTTTCACATTCTCCGTGCGTAAATAGTTGGAGCAGTATTCAGTATCCCTCTTTTTTTCGAGTTTCCCCTGAAAAAACCGTTCAATATGCTCTGTAACGTCTTTCACATCCGAAAAGAAATACACTCTTTTCCTGAGCATCTCCAATATCTTACCATCATAGGGAAACATGTCATCACCCATGAAAAATATCTCGGTGTCCAATCCGATCACTTCGATCAATGGAGTGGAGGGAAATTCGACCAAGACCGCCCTCGGCTTGTATTTTTCAAGGAATCTTGTAAGCGTAACATCTTGAATCGTCCGAATATTTTTTAGCCTTTTTAGGACCGGTAACACTGCGCAGTTGTCAAAATTGGATCCAGCGAGAGGTTTCACCACGATGTTGAGATCTTTGAGTGAATCCAAAAACTCCAATAATGCGATCTGTCTTTCAAGGAGCAAGTGAGGGAGAATTTTATTGAATCCGCCATGAAAAAAAGAGCTTGAAAACGTCATTGGGAAAAGAAGATCTATTTCTTCTCTTGGCGTGCGCCTGAGCGGTGAGTTATACCCAATAGGAACAATTTCGCATGTCACATTCCTTTCAGGATAGAGCCTCTGTAGATCATCGAAGGTAAAGCCGTAACTGAAAAAGTAACTGCACAAATCGAAGTCTAAATCGAAGTGCCACGTATTATATAACTCGCCGTACGAATAGCCGTGTTGACCGATTACTACGTCAATATTTTCAGACCTGAGGTATTCAAAGGCGATTGCCCCCACCTTATCCACCCGAGGCAGTCCCGAAATACCGAGGGAGATCGGGTGCTTTTTGTGCAATTCTCTCATGGCCAAGGCCGTTCCCAAAAACACATCACTGTTGCATATAAAATCCTCTTTAATATCTTTCAGAATAAGCCCTTCCAGTTGGGCGAATTCAGGCGATCTATAACACTTCTCAAAATCGAGCAGGCTGTTATAATTCACTCCGTTTTTCAACAGAGAGCGGACTTTTTTGTTATCCATCTCATCTTGAACATCCCGGAGTGTCAACATGTTATATTTTTCGGGCAGCGTGTCTTTTAAAAAATGGAGGTTGTATATCAAGTCGCAAAAAAGGGTCTTCTTCCTCCCGGATTTTATGCCGCCGATATGCCTGAGATATTCAATAATATTGCTGCGCAGCGTGGCCGCAAAAGCCCGAAAGCTTCTATTTTCATTACCGGCGGGAGAATACTCGTTTTCGATCGTCGTAAATTCGTGGTTTTCAAAAAAAATCTCGAGAATATACGATATATCCGAAGACGTATCCATCAAACTATTACAGACATATTTGTATGATTTTATATAATCAACATTATGTCTTTCGATACCCATTCTGAGGGAATGGATAAAACACATATAGCTCAAACACTGATGTTTTACCCTGTATTGATACCGAGCTGTAAACCAATTCATTTTAAGATCAAGGGGGCTGTTAATCAGCGGAGAAATATGCGTATCCAGATTGAGAACGATTTCGTCTATAAGGGCGGTCGCCTTCTCTTTGAAGGCAAAGCACTCCTCCGTACGGAGAAAACTACTGAGAGACATACAGTCAACTCCATACATCTCCTTCAGGAATACTTCAACAGATGGATGTGTCGAAACCAAGATGTTATCTGTATACAGGGTGTTTTCGACACAATGAATCGCGTCTTCAATCCCATGGATGATGACCATTGATCGCATACCGGATTTACCTTCCGTCTCTCTTGCCGTCCTCAGTTATTACCGCGTTCCACATGGCGCATGTTTCGTTTTTATCACCACGAGCCATACAGAGTATCGCTTTACCTGGGGGTTGTTTTATCGAAGCTTTTCGCCCATCGGAGATTTATCGACACCGATGGCTTTTTCCGCCTCTTTTTTTCATTCCCGTTTTTCAATCGTGGATGAATCCTACGTCCCTTCTTCCCTGAATGATTTAAGGAGCCCTTCGTTTCTGATAATATGCCTGTTCAGGTTATAAATTTCAGGATGATCGTCCAGAAAACGCTTGATCTGAAATTGATCAAAAGGCCTCTCGCCCTCCTTGTAAAGCGCATCAATGATTGACTCAACAACTTTGAAATCCACCTCCTCATCAACCGTAATGCGATACATACTGTCATCGGTTTCATTTTCCAACCGTACACTTCGAAAAAGATGTGGATTGCTTGTAATGTAGAGAGTGACGTGCTCCCTTTCGGATTTGTTCTTTGCCTCTCTATGAGCCTTTTGAAGGGCATGAACGGACATAATTTCAATATCCAACCCCTCTGCAAAAGAAGGCGCCGTTCCAATATACTCATAGTGTTCATTCTTGAATTTTTCAACGATAGCATCACAGAGATACGGGTCGATCAACGGACAATCCGCCGTAACACGTATCACCGTATCGATATCAAATTTCTTCGCCGCCTTGAAATATCTCTCCAACACGTCATCCTCGGAGCCGCGATAACAACATATCCCGCGTTTATTCGCAAAGGCCGCTATCGGATTATCGGCTTCGTTGGTGGTCGTCGCAATTACGATTCTGTCGACATTTCTACAATACGAGATACGCTCTACAAGATACTCAAGCAATGGTTTCCCGTTTACTTCCATCAATACCTTTCCCGGCAGTCGTGTGGAAGTCATCCTCGCCTGAATTACGGCTCCGATCATGTCCTATGTCTCTCCCTGCTGCTTCCATTGTGAAGGGTTTATGATTCGCTCATCGCATGTTTTACAAATTGCCTCGAGATGCCCCAACACATCTTCTCGGGGTTCGGATTTCCAAAATTCCCAGTTCTCCTGAACCTGCTCGGGAATCTCCGCACCGAATACAATTCGTGCCTGCGGCACCGACACCTTGAGAAAATCCAGGGCCATCTGTTTCGGGGATACGGAAAGCCTCTGTGACAACAACCGGATCTCCTCCACGATATGCCGTGCAAAGCTCATGTATTCCGGAAGTTCTTCCGGCTTCATCAGGATCAAGCCCTGGAGAAACACACTTCGCACATGAACCTCTTTCCCCAAAGACTCGGCCAGATCAAACACCCCTTCGTCGATGAAGCGCCGGTCCAGGATATTGGTCGGCACCTGGACGATTGAGATCCCGTCACTCATCAACGCCCTCAGGGCAAAATCCGGCGAGTAGACCGAAACCCCGATCTTTTCAACCCTGCCGGTGAAGAGCAACGATCGGATGACGTCCGAGAGTCCCCGGTCCAGAAGATCGATGCTCGCCTCCCGGTGAAAGAGCATACCGCCCATGACGTCGACGCCGAGTCGAGCCAGCGAGCCGTCAAGAGAATCCAGCATTGTTTTTGAGTCCAGATGATTCAAATCCGGGTGGAACTTGCTTATGACGCGCATCTTGTCCCGGCAGCCGATCTCTTTCAATGCGGCGCCGACCATCTTTTCGCTTACCCCGTAGGCCTGGGCGGTATCAATCGAAAAGATGCCCCTCCCGACGGCCTCCTGTATGACACGTACCGCCCGTGCGCGGTCAGGCTCGCGGTGCCTGTTTGCGATACCATAGGGATGCCCGATTTGGGCGGTACCGAGTATGAGAGATGACACATCGGCCATTATCTGTCACCCGTATGTTATGTCAGGCGTTTAAAGCCGGAAACAGCCGGGGCCCCCCGAAGTCTTTTTGTAAGATCACCATTTGTAATTGCCCCGGAAATTTCCTTAAACACCTCATCAACCGCCGACAGATATTTCCCTACGTGATCATCCTCGTGGGCATACATGGCATAATACAGAGTAGACGCCAAAAATCCGCGGTGAAGCATCTCCTGGACGAAAAAGGCCTTTGCGGCCAGGTGATCGACATTTTTGAAAGCAAAATGACCCATCGGAAATATGCCGCCGATGTCGATATCCAGACCGTTTTTGTCGGCAAAAGATCGCCACCCTTCCTGAACCATTTTACCGAGGGCGATAAGTCGCGCGCCCGCATCAACGTCTCTGTGTTTCTGTATTGTTGCGATGGCCGCAGCGGGCCCCGTCCTCTCGGTCCAGTTCGTGCTGCTGATGAACGTCGTCTGGGCGGCTTCCATCACCGCGCCGGTCCCGATTATCGCGGCAATCGGGTAGCCGTTTCCCAGAGCCTTTGAGAATACCGCAACGTCGGGTCGGAGCCCAAGCGTCAGGTGGGCCCCTCCGGTATTCAGACGGAAACCGGCGGATACCTCATCCAGGATCAATACCGCGCCGATGTCGTCCACAATTGTTCTGACACCTTCAAGAAATTCAGCCGTCGGCGAGTCTCCACGAATCGGCTCCATCACAACGGCGGCAAGGCTCTTTCGCTGTGTCTCAACGATTTTTTTCAACTCATCGAGGTTGTTGTACCTGAAGGGAAACGCCGTTCCCTGCAGGCAGCGGGGGACACCGTTGGGATCGAGGCCGGACAGGAGATGTTCCCCCAGTGCGTCCTCCGTACCGAGGTTCGCCGCCAGATACCAGTCATGCCACCCGTGATATCCGCAAAACGCCACGTTATCCCGCCCCGTGTAAGCCCGGGCGATACGGACCGCCACCGCCATCGCCTCACCGCCTGTTCGCGTATATCGAACCATGTCGGCCCAGGGGTGCAGTTCACACAAGAGGTCCGCCAGGTCCACCTCCTCCGGGCAGTTGAGAGACGAGCTGCTGCCCTGGTCGATGGCTTGTTTGACCGCCGCATCCACGTCCGGATCGGCATACCCGAGCACATTGGCGCCGATCCCGGATATGCTCATATCGATATACCGATTATCATCGAGGTCCCATACCTCCGCCCCCCGAGCCTTCTTGAAGTACCCGGGCCATACTCCCAGAGAAAATTGGTCCGGCCTCTTGGACAGGAGTTGAGAAAGACCGGGAATTCTCTTTTTGGCCCTCTCCTGATATAAAAGAGACATCTTGTAATTGTCAATCATGGGCATTACCCTGTTACATTTTGTTGCAACGCTAAATTTAAATATCCCCCCTCATCCTGACGTTTCGGCCAGACGCGGCGTACACCACCATGCCCTGAGACGTTAACCGGTCCCCAATCCCTGCTGACTGTCAGTCGGGCATTGAAGGGCAAACTCGATGATTCTGGTCTTTATTTCACCGGGCAGCTCATTGGGATGGGAACCTGGGATAAGGAGCTTATTGATCAGCCTTTCCAAACCGTATTTCAGAAACGCTTTCTTGCACCCGTAGAACCGGATGCGGGATACAGCGTGCTTACTGCATGTTTTCGACTCACTGTAGAAATATAAGGCTGTTTTATGTCAGCTTCTTCCGTGCGGTCTTGGTATTCTCCTTGTGGTATACGGTTGGTTTTGGTTTTTACACCTGCAACCATGATCGGACGGCTGAACACCACCATCACGTCCATGCATGGAAGCGGCTCTTTATAACTAAGAATCAACTCCTCTTATCGGCCGCTCTGCCGGGGAAAATTGCAATAATACAATTCATGAATCACCGGGTATATCATCAAGAAGGCCCCAGTTCAACGGCGTGCCTTTCTTGATATCCATTGCCGCTCTCTTGTTCAATACCATGTCCAGAAATTTTGGATGGAGCCCGTGACCCGGACGTATTGAGCGGACGGTGCGTTTCGAAAATTGCTCGCCCTTTTTCATGTCTTGTGTGACAAACAACGAGCGCCTGTACGTTGAAATTTTTTCCTCATTCTCCATCACCTCATAGCGAATCGATCCCAGCGCCTTTTCTACTATTCTGACTCCATCAACCATTGCCTTGAATTCATCCGGCTCGAGGGAAAAGGCCCTGTCGAAGCTTGAGCTGTCTCGAGAAATAATAAAGTGTTTCTCGATAATGCACGCTCCAAGCGCCACGGCGGCGATGGGTATCTCTATTCCTAACGTGTGATCGGAAAGCCCGGTGGGGACTGAAAATGAATCTGCAAGATGAGGAATGGTCCTGATATTCATCTCTTCGGGAAGTGATGGATACGCGCTGGTACACTTCAGCAGGGCAAGCTCCTTACATCCCGCTCTGCGTAATGTCCTTACGGCTTCATCAATTTCACCCAGGCCGGCTGTACCGGTAGACATAATAACCGGTTTTTTCGTACGTGCGATCCTTTTGAGGAGAAAAAAATCAACGATTTCCAATGAAGCGATCTTATATGCGGGGACATTCATCTTCTCCAAAAAATCGACGGCGGTTTCATCAAACGGGCTTGAAAAAAGATCCATGCCCAGATCATTGGCGATTTTCTTTAGCTTCGGCTGCCACTCCCAGGGGGTGTAGGTTTGCCGATACAATCCATACAGGGTCATCCCGTCCCAGAGGGTTCCTTTTATCTGGAAGTATTCGTTATTGCAATCCATCGTTAATGTATCGGGAGTATATGTCTGAAGTTTTACGGCATCCGCTCCCGATGAATGCGCGGCATGTATTATCTCAACAGCCAGGTCATAATTCTGAATATGGTTTGCCGACATCTCCGCAATAATATATACCGGAAAGCCTTTCCCGACTTTTCTCTTCCCGATCTGAATATAATCCTTCATATCGTATTGCCTGAATTATTTATCTATTGACCGACCACTCGGGCACAGACATAAAACCATCACAAAAATCAACGGCCTCCTGAAAATAACGGCGAAACCGTATCTTTTTATATGGCTGACTCGTTATCTCCGGTTTCCATCCGAACTCAATATCGATTGACCATTCCAAATCCAAAAAACCACAGATCGCCCTCGCCGCCACCAGACTGGAAAAACGGGGGTTGATCTCTAAAAGCCGCGGTCCCTTCGAGCTGTTACGCAGCTGGACGTTGGCGCTCCCACGAAGGTGTGAGGCCCTCGCGACATTCATGGCATAATCCAGTACGTCTTTGTCATATGACGTCTCCGCATACCAGGAACACCCGACAGGTCCAAGATCTCGCTTGAATGCGATTGCAGACGAAAATTCGTCGCAAACGAAAACACCGACGGAAAACTCACCACCCGCATCATCAATATATTCCTGTATGATGGACGAGTCGTTACGCTCGAGGGCCGTTTTCAGCTGTCCTTCATTCTGTACAATCTGAATGGACCGGGAACCGCTGCTCGTTTTCGGCTTGACTATCGCGGGGAAACCGGATTCCTTGATGAATCCGGCGAGGGCTTCGGGATCGTTGACATCGGCAAAAGAAACCAGGTCTACGCTTTCCGAAAGCTGTTGCATGGATTGCAGTTTATCACGATGGATGTCAAACCATTTGGAAGGCTGGCAAATTATCGGGATATTTTCATCCAGCTGCGGGGGATCACCCAGACGGCTCAGGACGTGTATTTCAGGCTCACTGCCCGGCACAACCGCCTGAATCCCATATTCCCGGCATATTTTTATCAACGAATCCACATAGTCCGGGTTATCGGCTCGAGGAACGACATGAAATGTATCGACGATGAGCGAGCCTATTCCCGTATCATCGCAATCGGTACCATAACATTCAATGGTACGCCGAGAAAGGCGAAGCGCCTTTACAAGAGCTTGGCCGAGATCACCGCCGACGGCGGTAACCAGTACACGTAACGATTCACTCATAAGACTTCAAGACCTCCACAAGATACCGATTATCTGGATCGTTTTTCTTTGCATCTTCAATTATCACATGAGGATCATACTCGATTCTTTGATGTTCAACCTCCCCGGAATGCGTGTTCAGGAGCGCATATGATGCACTCAGGATTCGGTCCCGCGGCTGCCCGATGGATCCGGGATTGACGATCAGTTTGTCCTTATACGTAAGTTTCATTGGATAATGGGTATGACCCAGTAAAACGATATCAACATCCACATCACCGAAGCGCTCCAAGTCTTTGAAATCAGGATATACCCTCCCCTCAAGCGGGTCCCATGGCGCACCGTGATACATTCCGATCGTCACGTCTCCAAAAACTATTTTCCTATATTGGGGCATCGACATGATGATATGTCGGGCTCGCTCCGACGCATCATCCAGGGAGCGTTTCAGGGCGGAGCCGTATTTCTTCTCATACTCCGCATCGGGTTCCCGCCCCGACTCCATGCAATCGATGAATATCTGATCGTGGTTCCCTCTTACGCCGATGATCTGTTTTTCGTCCCAAATTCCTATACATTCCTCAACAAAAGGATAATAACCGCAGAGATCGCCGAGAAAGAGCATCTTTTCAACCCGGGAAGAAATCACATCCATCACCGCCCTGAAGGCCGGGAAGTTTCCATGGATATCCGAAATGATAGAGAGTATCATGCGGTTTCATCAACCCATGCCGGTTTTTGGGACCACATATATTCCATTTCATCTTCGAACGGGTGTAAGCAATCCAGTATTTCATCGCTCGGTTTAAAAAAAATCTCATCCTGATGACCGTCATCATTCCAGACAACCGACAATTTCGAGTCTTTTTGTTTATTCAGATAGTCGATAAAAGTTTTCGTGTCTATCATATCCTTGCCCGCCGCAAGAAACGTCCCATGTAAACGGTTCTTCGCTATATGTATCAGGCAATTGGATGCTTCCCTATATGATATATAATTCCTTTTACTGCCTGCTCGTGTAATAACGAGATCAGAATCATTGTGAGAATCCGTCGCGGCGGAGATCAGCAATTTGTTCCAAAAAAGAGTCGGTTTCCTCTGCCAACCCCAGATACCCGAAAATCTGATGATCGATCTGTTTTTTTCCGGCAATAACATCCTCCAAACATGTTCGGAGGTTAATTTCCCTATCCCATAATATGTTTCCGGGAAACACCCTGTCGTGTGATCTGCATATTCGCTTTGTTTATAGACACTGACACTGCTCACGAAGATGTTAAAACCAATTCCTTGAGATTTCGCCCATTCGGCAATATTGGTCGCCATCTCCACATTTTTGAATATACCCTCCCTTGAGTGCCAATCCATATACGCAGCGGCATGTATCAAGAGGGTATTATCGGGATGAGGTATGTCGTATGTCTGATTGAGTTGAGAGACGACATTATCATCACATAAATCAATTCCTTTTTCCTGTCTTGGAGATACAATCGGAATAATGGTTGCTTTCGGGTATGTCTTTTTCAAACATATCAACAACTCGGAACCGAGAAAACCGGACGCCCCCGTAACTATTACTGTATCTATCATCGACAATTGTGCCTTTTAAAAAGTATCCAGATTCTTCATCAATCAATATCATTCCCGGTATGAAGCGAAGACCGTACATTCCCTCCCGACTCCAATCTGTGCGAGAGAAACATAAAGACTTCTTCTGAGATCTCCCGGAATGGACATTTCAAATCTTCTTCTTTTCTTATGACATGCGCTCCCAACATCCGGTTTATTGATATAGTTGTCTCCAGACAGCAAGAAGAATTCCATGGGGAAATCCGCCACCTTTTCAATAATATGGAATCCCATTTTGTTTAAAAATAATTCAATGGAAGAAAAATCAAAATAATTTATATGGTCGGGAACCTGTACCCACCATTTTTTTTCGTCAATGACCTGTTCCGCCAACTCCTGGAAACGTGAAAAATCATTCGGAATCTTGATACATACAATTCCAGATGACGGCTTCAATACCTTCTTTGTCATGTTGAGAAACTCGTCGGGACGGGGTACATGCTCAAGAACATTCATGAGCAAGATCACGTCGTATTTTTTGTGCGCTTCGGGACAATCGGCAACAAAATCCTCAAAAAAACAATGCTGAATTCGGATTCCCTTCTCCTTGACAATATACTCAGTTGCCTCCTGCGACGGTTCAACGCCTTCACAATCCCACCCGCGGTCGGAAAGGTAGGCCAGGAAATCCCCGGTGCCGCAACCAACCTCAAGCAGTGATCTACTCTCCTCAGCCAAATTGGTCCGTAATATGTGCTCAATATCAGTATATACCGTCTGCTCCAGCCAATTGATCTCAAGCTGTGTTTCCGTATCCCGCTCAAGCAGTCTTTTCATAGAAACTCCCCGGTTATCTGAAACCAAGGAATAGTATGTATCATAATAATGTTTTCTTAGTTCTTCGTCCGTGGGTACAGGATCAATCCGTTTAAAACCATACTTTGGGTCGGTAATTACCTTATATTCCGCTACCTTCATGAAAGGCTCTCCTCTGCCCGGACAACACTAAAAAACTCAGCCTGACTTTTCTCTCCATCGAGTGACGTGACAAATCCTTCGTTTCTCACACTACCGGGCGCACATTAAAAACTTTTGATAATTTAAAAAAACACTTCATATCAAAATTTTGAAGGAGTCTTGTACTCTCACATATCAACTCTTTCTCCACCAAATCAAATTATTACTCTATCGCATGCACATGTCCATGTCTTAAAACGACATATCTCTTTCTCAAATACGAGGAACAATTGCTCCACTTATTCATGGCCGCACAAGTGTCGCAGCAATTGAACATCATCTATAACATCTAAAAGGCCTGGTTTCTTGTTTTTCGGAGTTTCGAGCGTTATCCATGCGTCTTTTGGGATGTGAGACAACAAAGCCGGGAAATCATAATCACCATCCCCGATATTCAAATGATGATCGACATTACCGTCGGTATAACTATCGCACAGATGATATAGTGTCGGCCCGAGAGAAATAAAGCTATCGATCAACTCGAGCGCATCGATCCCGAGTGTATTCGCGGCGATAATCGCGTGCGAAATATCCAGGCAGAACCTCATACCGAGCTCATCGAGAATCGTTTTGATATCTTCCGGGGTAACACCAACACAGAAAGCATCATTCAAGCCACATACCGGCTTGTTTTCGATGATCAAGGTGTTCCTGTCAAACCGACTGATCTGGCGGATCAATTCGTCGATTGTTCCCCCCGTTCCTCCGTGTATAATTGCTCCCCGGGCGTCGAGGCGCTTCGCAAAGGTTATTGCCTCATCCAGCGACTTCCGATTACCCTCTTCAAACTCCCGAAGGGATAGATTCACTCGGTGGGAATAATGAGGGGCGTGCACAAAAATCGGGGCGTCAATTTTCTTCCAGAGTGATACATAATCCGCGCTGGAACCCGGAACATAATAGATTTCCAGAAAATCACAATATCCCTCTGAGATAAGAATCTGTGCCGGTTGAAAATACTCTTTATTGATCGACCATATTTTCAAACCGATTTTATAATCGTCCATTCTATATGCTGTGTTCTTTTTTCTTTTCGACCGATTACAATAAACGAGTATGTCAGGAACTGAAAACCCGCTGAATCTCTTCTATGATATGTTCTTGCTGTTCGCGGGTCAATTTCGGAAAAATCGGCAGCGACAGCTCTTTTTCATAGAATCGCTCCGCGTTCGGATAATCGCCCGGCGAATATCCGAATTTTTTACGGTAATATCCCAAATAATGGACCGGGATGTAATGTACCTGACTCCCGATTCCCTTATCTCTCAACAATAGCATCAACTCTCCACGCGTCAAACCGATCGCATCATAATCAATTAATACCGGAAACAGATGGTAGGCATGGTTTCGATCTTCAAAAGTCGCCTGGAGAGCCAGGTGATCCAAATCAGAAAACGCTTCGGTATATACTGATGCAATCTTTCTCCGTTTTTCAAGAAACGTCTCCAGTTTTTGCAGCTGGTGCATACCCAATGCGCATTGAAAGTCGGTGATTCTAAAGTTATACCCGACCTCTTCGATTTCGTAGTACCACGGATTGACGTTCCCCGTATTATCTTGAGCCAGCTCCGGATACTTGAAGTGTTCATGGTCTTTTTCCATACCGTGAGACCGAAGCTTGATCAACTTTTTATATATATTTTCATCGTTCGTCGTTATCGCCCCTCCTTCACCGGTGGTGATGTGTTTCACCGGATGAAAGCTGAAAACCGACATGTCCGAGTGGGCACACGCCCCAACCATGTACCATGTTCCATCATGCCGGTACTGTGCACCAAGGGCGTGACAGCTGTCCTCAATGACAACAAGGTCGTTTTCCCGGGCGATATCGTATATCCCGGGGATATCACAGGTGAGCCCGGAATAATGAACGGGGATAACCGCGCGTGCGCTCCCGTTGTTTTTTCTCTCTGAGAGGTATTCCTCCAGGGCATCGGCGTTCATGCATCCCGTGTCAATCTCGATATCCACAAAGCGTGGGCGGGCATTGACGAATATGGAACAGTTCGCCGACGCCGAAAAGGTAAGGGGAGAGGTGATGACGTCATCTCCGGGGCCGATTCCGGCGGCCAAACATGCGAGATGCAGCGCCGCCGTCCCGGATGAACACACAACGGCGTATTTCACTCCCAGGTAATTCCGCAGTTTATCTTCAAACTGTTCGACTGCCGGGCCGGTGGTAATGAGGGTTGAGCGAAGAATCTCTACAACGGACTCAATATCGTCTTCTTCTATCGTTTGGCAGCCATATGGAATTATTTCGGGATCGTTCATCTCATTTTATTTTCATATAGGTGGTATCAATACCAACCGGTTCTTCGGGATACAGCTCCTCGATCATGCTTCTCATCTGTTCAGCCGTCAGCCATTGAGTGTTGTTCCCGCTGTTGTATTCAAATCCTTCCGGGACTTCCGCACCGTTACTCCATGACTCGTAATGAAAAAATTTCATATCGGGCTGGACAACGTAAAATTCATCAAATTCAACGGCGTTTCTCGACTCCTCCCGGGGAAGGAGCACCTCGTGTATTTTTTCTCCGGGCCGAATGCCCACAACCTTCAATTCGCACTCGGGGCCGATGGCACGGGCCAGGTCAACAATTTTCATGCTCGGGATTTTGGGGATAAAAAGCTCACCGCCCTTCATTCTCTCCAGGCTTGCAAGAACGAAATCAACACCCCGCTGGAGGGTGATCCAGAACCGCGTCATGCGCTCATCCGTAATCGGAAGCACCCCGTTCTTTCGCTCCTCGAGGAAAAACGGGATAACGCTTCCCCGAGAGCCGAACACATTGCCGTACCTGACGTTGGCGAAACGCGTATTTCCGCTGCTCGCATATGTATTGGCCGCGATGAACAGCTTGTCGGCGCAGAGCTTGGTGGCGCCGTACAGGTTGATTGGATTCGCAGCCTTGTCCGTCGAAAGGGCGATGATTTTCTTTATCCCCTGGTCGATGGCGACATTAATGATATTCTCCGCGCCGATGATGTTCGTCTTGATCGCCTCAAATGGGTTGTACTCGCAGGATGGAACCTGCTTGAGGGCGGCGGCGTGAATGACATAATCAACATTGTGAAACGCCCTGTGCAGCCGCTCTTTATCCCGCACATCGCCGATAAAATATCGAAGACAAGGATATTTCTCCACGCTGAACACCTGTGACATCTCAAACTGTTTCAGCTCGTCCCTGCTGAAAATGATAAGTCTTCTCGGTTCATATCGGGAAAGAATGGTTTGAACGCATTTTTTCCCGAACGATCCGGTCCCACCGGTGATAAGTATCGTTTTACCGTTTAACAATGTTTTTCTCCATTCCGGTACATGGTAAGTGGAATGAACATCGGTTTTTCATGCACAATACAAAAAACTTTACCAGGAAACCACTGCGAGTTCATCCTGGTATGAAACATAACGCCCATCTTCATCCCATATACCGATACTACCATAAATATGACACGTTTAACATCTCCTGTTCCACAATTGAGAGAGCGAAAGCCCCCCCATTTTTCACCGGAACAAGAGAAACGTCATCTTCTCTTCTTTCAATGCTATCAATCGAATATTTCCCACATATCCCGATCAACGCACCTCTCAATACATACGGCGCATGTCATTCCGAGAGGATCGGGTCCCGCGGTCGAAGCAGTCGCCGATCCATCACATCGACGAACAGATCGCTCTCGACCATCCACTCATGGTACTCTCTCGCGAACAGAGACGTCGGGACGAGAGAACCCGATAGAATAAAAGCGATTCTTTGCTATTTCGCTAATATCCCAGCACTTTTGATGTTCACTTATTGAATTTTAACCGCTCTCTTGTATCGTGTCAAACAAAAAAAGTTGCCGCACACGATCAAAAAAGCCAAGTACCGGGAAATCCTCATGTCTCCTTCATGATTACCGTGAGATCCCGCGTGGCAACGCGAAACGGCGCTATACGGCCGTTTTTTCATCCATGTCGGCAACGCTTCCATCGGCGATAATACTCATGTATGGTGTATCCGCGCCAGAACCGTACATGGTGAGGCGTCGGCGCCGGTCACACGAAGCGGGCTGATGATACAGCACACAATGGTGCTGTGACGATCTATCGAAGAGAGATCGAGATCCTCCAAAAGGAGGATGGGGTTTTCATGGTCCAGAAACCGCTTATGCGTCTCCCTCCCAAGGGGGCGGTCCCTCCATGATGAGACCGATATTGAGTCGAATCCGATGACTCTGACGGACCGAAGCTCCGATCGGATATAATCCGCGGTTTCCGGCAGAAACACCGGCCCCTCATAGATATAGGAGTCCTTATCTCTGAGGTCGGAAAAACCTGTTTTAAATATCAAAAGGTCGGTTTGATCGGGCACCCCCGCCTTTTCCAATTCACCGCGCCCGATCGTCATCTCACCCTTCGTTGTTTCAACGCACACAACACAGACCGAGGTGAATATCCAGAAAGAAGCCGGATAGTCATCGACGGTTTTTCCGTTGTGTGCAAAATGCCTGGGGGCGTCGATGTGCGTTCCCAGGTGATTTGAGAGGGCCCATTGCGATGTGTTGCAGGTATCTCCATTCTCCATCGATCGAACGGACTCTATCTGTATGGATTCACCGCCGCCGTATGCGGGCGTCCGCCCGTCCAACAGATACGAAAGAAAAATCCATTCATCCATACCGCTCACCGGATACTTTTACACTAAAAGAATGAAACCCGTGCATATCCGTCATCTCTCAATACACATCGACCCGCGCACGTTTCCCTCCCCCTTTTATCGCCCCGTCCCTTCGGCGATCTATTCACTCATTTCCCGTTCAGCCCATCCAACCCCGCAAGGAGCAACTGCACTGCGTCGTGCTCCATCTTCACCCGCGCCTCCAGTGCATACGACCCGATATGTGGGGTCAGGATCACGTTATCCAGGGCCGTCAGCGGGCCGCTGTACGGCTCCCGGCTGAAGACATCCAGCGCAGCCCCGCGAATACGGCCGCTTTGAAGCGCGTCGATGAGCGCCGTCTCATCAATAAGCGTGCCCCGGGAACAATTTATCAGCCATGCGCCCTCTTTCACCACGGCCGTTTCCTCTTTCCCGATGATGGGAGCGTCCCCGCCGGAAGCATGTATGGTGACGATATCCGATGTTTTGAGCAGCTCCACAAGCGAAAGTTTCGTCGCACCGGGAAAAGACGCTTCCACGACGGGATCGAAAAAAGAAATATCGCAGCCGAGTTTCTGAAACAGCTCCCCCACCTTCATGCCGATCTTACCGTACCCGATGATTCCGACCCGTTTCCCAAAAAGGAGGTTTCCCATCCTCTTTTCCCACGTCCCGCCCTTCATGTGACCGTTCATCAGGGCGATATTTCTCAACAGCGAGAGCGCCAGGGCGATTGTCAGTTCCGCCACAGCAAGAACGGGACCGTCGGGTGTGTTGGTAACGGCGATTCCCGCTTTTTCTGCCGCCTCCATATCCACATTATCCATTCCGGTCCCGAGCCTCACGATCACCTTGAGATCGGAAAGGGAATTCAGCACCCCGAGGCTGAGCGACTCCGTGCCCGCAATAAGGCCGACCGACCCCCCGGCAAGGTCGATCACCTCCTGTTCGGAAAGGGTTCTTCCAAACGGATTCAACACGACCGTATACCCCCTGGCCTCAAGAGATTCGAGGGGGGCTCTGTCATACGCACCGAATGTTGATGTTGAAACGGTAATCTTTTTCATACCCTACCACACGATGGTTACTGTAGACACTCTTCATTTTCGTTTCGAGATGATATCAGGAAGATTCCCCGGAATTGTCGGGATATCTCCTTCATGCCGCGGCAGTCTGTGCGATCCATTATTCAAGATACGGATGACATCGACGCTCAGGAACGCGACACGTTCCTCCTCCAATAGTCCAGAAGCTCCCGTATCGTCTGCTCAAAGGGGATGTTCGTCTTCCATCCCGTTCGGGCCGTAAGCTTCGACGGATCGCCGATCTGGGACGAGATGTCCTCTTTTGCATTTCTCTCCCGCCCGGATTCCGTCTCCACGTCAAAGGAGATCGAAGACGCTTCCCTGAGCACATCGATAATACATGCTATCGGCCTGCCGGTGCCGCTGCAGACATTATATATCCCGCCTCGCTCGCCCTTTTCGATGAGTCCGAAATATGCGCGCACAACATCCCGCGTGTCCGTAAAATCCCTCACGATGTCCGTCCGCCCGACCTTCAAAAGGGGAGGCGCCTCACCACCCTCCATCCGCGCCACCTGGACGGCCAGGCTGGACGACACCATCCTGGTATGCTCTCCCGGGGCGGTATTGTTGAAGGTCCGTGCGATAACGATTTCCTGATCGTATTTCCCGGCGAAATAGGTGCACAGCTGCTCGGACAACAGCTTCGTGACTCCGTAAAACGTCACGGGCCCCAGGGGGGAGTCTTCGGCAACCGTCTTTCGAATACCCGCGTCATACACCGCGGAAGAGGAGGAAAAGAGAATCCGGGATTTCTTGTTTTGAGCCAGCGCCGTCTCGAGAACATGCAGCGTTCCCTTCACATTGCAATCCAAAAAATCGGCGCTGCCGCCCGCAGCCCCGCCGCCCGAGATCATCGCCCCGAGATGAAAGACCAGATGAGGAGACGATATCTTAAAAGATTCGATCACATCACTCGGATTGGTAATGTCTCCGGTAATGATCTTGAGCCCCTCAGGGACAAGGTCGTCGTCACGGCCGTCCCTGACGTCCATTCCAAATACACGATATCCCTTCTCAATGAGGTGTCGAGCCAGATATACTCCGGCCAGTCCCAGTGCCCCGGTGATGAGCGCTCGTTTCATCCTGATGCGGCCCTACGTAAGGAAGATATTCGTGTGCGCCTGAAAAGAGACAACGGCCTCCTCGTAATCTTCAACCCTGCCGATATCAAACCAGACGCCGTCGAAATCATACGACATGACCCTTTCATCGGCGGCGACCAATGACGTGAAGAGGTCCGGGAAATCCAACGGCGCCCCCTTTGTGATATATGTGAGAACGGAGACATTCATGGCATAGACGCCCATTGAGACACGATACGTCAGTGTGGGTTTCTCGATATATTTCGTCACACGATTTTGTTCCGTTTCCAAAATCCCGAGGGTTATCTCAACCTTCTTTTCATATGAAGAGACAGTGGCCATTGCGCCGGATTGCTTGTGCTGTTCCATCAACAGCGCAAAATTCAGATCCGTGAGGATATCCCCATTTATCACAAGGAAATCGTCCGACAGGTCGTCGATCAGGCCTATCGGACCCGCTGTTCCAAGGGGGCTGTCCTCTATCGAATAATCGATCTTCACGCCCCATCGTGATCCATCACCAAAGAACGTCTGTATCAGGGACGCAAGATGACCGACGGCCATCGTTATATGGGTAAAACCGCATCGCTTGAGCTGGAGGATGATTATTTCCAGGATCGGGCGATCGCCGACCGGCATCAGCGGTTTGGGCAAAATCGCGGTATACGGCATGAGCCTCTTCCCTTTACCTCCGGCAAGAATTACCGCTCTCACGAGAAGCTCCTTTTGCTCCTACACATTATATATTTCCGGTTTGAAGAGAGAGAGATTGTCCCGGATATACGCATAACACCTCTCCAATCCCTCCCTCAGTTCGACACGGGGCTCCCATCCGAGAAGCGCCTTGGCTTTGGTGTTGTCCGCTATCAACTGTGTTACTTCGCTCTTCTCGGGCCTCACACGACTTTCATCGGATACCACGGACACGTCTTTTCCCGAAATCTCGATAATCATCCGCGCCAAATCGCCGATGGTGATGCCCTTGCCGTATCCCAGATTTATCGTTTCGCCCTCGGCCTCCTGTGAGGACGCCGCGAGCATGTATCCCCGGGCGGTATCGGACACGTACAGCAGATCACGTATCGGCGTTGTCAGCCCCAGTTTAATCTCAGGAAATCCCGAAACGACCTGGGAGATGATCGTCGGAATGACCGCCCGGGCGCTTTGCCTGGGGCCGTAATTATTGAACGGACGAACGGTCACGACCGGCATATCGAAGGATCGGTAATAACTCTCGACAATCTTATCGGCGGCGATTTTTGAGGCGGAATACGGCGATTGCCCGACAAGGGGATGTTTCTCGTCTATCGGAACATACTGCGCCGAACCGTATGTCTCGGACGTCGACGTGTGAACGACCCGGGCGCCGGTTTCCCTGGCCGCCTCCATGACGTTCAGGGTGCCCGTGACGTTCACGGCGACGTACGACGCCGGCGCCGTGTACGAATATGGGATCCCGATGAGCGCGGCAAGATGAAAGATTATCTCACTATCGAGGGCAGCGGTGCGAACGCTGAAAGGATCGGTGACGTCTCCTGCAAAGACATTCACCTCCTTTCGGATCTCTTCTTCCAGCAGTTCAAGATTACCCCAGTCGTTCCTGCTGTTGTAGTGGACGAATCCGATTACGGACGCGCCTTCACGCACCAGGGCTTCGGTCACATGGCTTCCGATAAAACCGCCGGCGCCGGTCACCAAAACACGCTTCCCGGTAAGATTCCCCATAATCACCATCCACGATGTATAATTACGACGCAATCATCATCTCAATGAGACATCAACCGATGATCCCCGCCCGCGTACCTTTCCGACAATCATAAGAAAAGCACCCACTCCCCTCTCCCCCCACGACACACGATTGACATAAAAGACTTTCATCAATTCAAGACGGCCCGACAATTCGACTACACGTGGGAATCATGCATACACCCTTCCAGCGATCCGATGTACCCCCGCCGCTTTTTTCTTTGCATCATGTCCCATATTGTGTTGACTACCCTATACCCCCTCAGGCCAAAAAGGGTCAGGAGTCTTTTTTTCGTCCGTATCATCCGGTTTTCACTATAGCCCGCGGCGATCACAAGGGCCTGTGCGGCGCTCTTTTTATCGCCCGCCGAGACATAATACCGCGACAGACCGAGATACTGTTGAGATTTGTGCTCGGCAATAGCGGCGGAAACCCGTGGATCACCCGCCTTTTTTTCCCATGTGTCAAGAATATCAAGGGTCTCATTGATGAGGACGCTTACATTGCCCAGCGATGTGCTGTCATCATATATGCGGTAGTAGAACAACGGTTTGTCGACATAATCAATAGGGTATTTTGCGGCGATCCTGAGGGATAAATCATAATCCTGGGGGATCTTGTACTTTTTATCAAAATAACCGACTTCGTCAAAGACGTCTCGACGGACCACTATTGAAGAAAGCGAGATGAAATTTCCCCTCAAGAGATCCACCAGGGCGTCTCCCCGGTGAAAGCGATTCTCCTGTGTCTCTTTATATACGGAAGACCCCTTCAGATAATAAAAATCGGAAAATACAAGGCCCGGTGAGGGATCACGATCGAAAAGCGCCATTTGCTCTTCGAGCTTGTGCGGTAACCAGACATCATCGTGGTCCAGAAAGGCGATATGCGTTCCGGAGGCGGCCTGAATGCCCCGATTACGGGCCGCGGAAGCGCCCGCATTGTCCTGGCTGATATAATGAATGTGTTCCTTGAAAAGGAGTATCTCTCTCTCGCTGTCATCCTTTGACCCATCGTTCACCACAATGATCTCCTTATCAGGATAGGTCTGGTCGACGGCGCTTTGTATGGCGGCCCCGATATACTGCTGTGCATTATACACCGGGACGACGATACTCACGGTATTCTTAGCCATGATCACTCTCTCGCATGAATACCAATCCCTCCCGCATCCCGCGGGGGCGAACCCCCAGATCGGAAATCATCTTGGAGACATCATATGACGTATCGACGGGCCGGGGAGCGATCGCCTGGAAAAAAGAATTCTTCACCGGACTCAGCAAATCGACATCGAGATCGAAAACCTCCGCCGTCATCACACCCATTTCGTAGCGGTTGAGCCGCTCGCCCCCGGCGATGTGATAGAGTCCGGATTTCTCTTCCTCGATAATCTTTTTGATCGCCATCGAACAGTCATCCACGAGGAGGGGATTGGCATATATATCATCGACAAGCTTGATCTGTATTCCCTCTCTCAACTGCACCAACAGCCAGGTAACGGGATTCTGACGCTCCTGTGGGTGATTCCAGCCGTACATGAGAATCGGCCGGACAATGGTATGATTCGTCCCCGCCTGAGAGACGATTCTCTCGCCCTCGACCTTCGTCTTGCCGTACATATTTATGGGATGAGTCGGGTCTTCCTCCCGGTAGGGGGCGTTTTCCCCGTCGAAAACGGCATTGGTGGACGTGAAAATCACCCTGGCGTCTATCTTTCGCGCCGCATCAACGATGTTTTTCGTCCCCTCAACATTTACCTTCCGCCCCTGTTCCCGGTTCTTCTCCACCCAGTCCACATTCCCGCACGAGGCGGTATGAACGATTACATCCGGTTTCACCTCGCCAAGGATATCGAAAACACGCTCCCGCTCTGTGATATCAAGGAGATAATGGGGAATATGATCACGGTCGACGGGAACGGCGGGAAAGTGACTGCAGAAAAGAGTATGTTTCTCTTCAAGGTACGTTATTAAGTTTCTTCCGAGAAGTCCCGTACCGCCCGTAATGAATATCCTCATCGTTTCACTCTCTTTTTCTTTTTTATACGTTTCGCGATATCCCGCCGGAGTCCCGATCACACCTGTCTTGAAGTCACGGCCCGGAGCTGAGAATCAACTCGGAACCTTTTCAAACAAAAAAGATATAATGTAACACTGCATTCCCTCTTGAGTCAAACAGTTTATGGATTTCACCGAGGGAGTCGATACTCATCGGATTGTACCGGGCCTGATTGCTCCATAACGACCCGAGTGTACACAGTGAATATCTCCTATATACAAAAAAGCGTCTCATTATAGAGAGCGGGCGCGCCTTTTTTGTTCGCTCTCGAGTTCATACAAAAGATCCATATAATTTCGCATGATCGACGCACTCTCTCCGCCGAGGTACCGGGTCCAAAGACGCTCCCTCACCTCAAAGGGAGTCGTCGAATACTCCCGGTGAATCTCCATCAGCACATCGGAAAGCTCATGCTGGTCCGATGCGAACCATAACCCGTCAATGTCCCTTTCACCCATGAAAATGGAGATGTCGAGCCCGTTTGTATGTGAAAGGATAACGACCGGCAGACCGAAGACCAGGGCTTCCAGAGATACGGTGGTCCAGGACGTTACGACCGTTTCGACCTGAGGGAAAATATCGAAGGTCGCCTCTTGGGACACCTCGATATCACGAAACCCCGCCCTCCGTGCAATCGAGAATACTTCCCGGCTGATATCACACACCGGGTGGGATTTCACCACCAGGGAAAACCCGTTCTTCTTGCACGCATAGATGGTCATTTCGACCGACGTGACGGCATCCCTCGGGTGAATGGACGCGGGCAGAAACACCTTCTTTGTTTTTCCGGCGGCCCGAGACGGTGTGAGAAACTTCTCCCGCTCATACCTGAGGCTTCCCAATACCTTCAGCGTATCCGGATTGAAACCCGATTCCAAAAAATAGTGACGGTTCTTCTCACCGGAAAGAACGATCCCGGGCGGTATGGGAAGATGTGAATCGAAGTGTTTCTTCTCATCATCAAGCACGGGAATCTCTTCCGGAGAGAAAAAATAATTAATGCTCATCGGTGAAATCGTGGAGTGCTGGCACCCCACAAGCTTATCGTGATGCCCCGTCCGCTTGAAGGACATGGCCAGAGATCGCTCCCACTTATGAAATTCCAGAAAATAGAAAAACACCGACACCCTATCCCCATGCCGTCGCAAAAAATTCTTCACGCCAAAATAATGTATCAGCTCCCTCGGCATATACGGTCCGATAAAACTCCTGCGAAATTCATTTCGAAAGACATGATACAGGTCGATGCCGCAAAACTGAAAGGCCTTTTTGTACGAAAGCGTCCTCTCGAATTGCAAGAAACGGAGAACGGGGCGTGGGTCTAAAAAGGATCTAATAATATCAGTCGCCTTTAAAAATGCATGCAGCGGAATTATTTTGTGAAGATCCGTTCTCGTTTTCTTCCCGCACCTTTGTATCTGTTCGAAATACGGCCTGATTCCATTGGTGAACGAAAGGAAGAAGGTTCGATATCCCCCTTTTGTTTCCAGCTCATCCGGGAGACATCCGTACATCCTCTCACGGCTGTTATCGCCGTCGAGGAACCATGTCTCGGGGAAGAGGGAATAAAAACCGACCGAGCGGGACCCTTTTTTTAGAATCGCCCCGTCGGTATACCTCCAATAGATACAGAGGCAGAAGAAAAACGTAAACATGGTTCTGAGCATATGCCTGAACCGCTTTTTCAGAAACCACACGATGCCCTTATCACGATGAGTATACGTGCTGTGCGATGCGTCGACTTCGATCCCAAGACCGGCCGCAAGAGATTTCAATGCGAGGAAGAAACCCTCCTCTTTGATATGAAGCATCACCCTGGACGGCGCATGTCTCGAGAGTATTTCCCGGGTCATCAGAAGTTGAAGGCTGTACTGTATGGCGGGGCTTACCAGGGTGTTTTTCTCGGACGGATCGGATAACCACCAAAGGGGAAATCCATCACAACTAAAGCGGTCCAGAAAACGATGTGCTTTCACATGCGTCTGTATCGGCCAGTGTGCGATAAATTCTATGTAGTCTTTTTTGAACGCTTCCTGAAGCGCCCATGATTCTTCCCGCGAAAGACCGACCCGTGTTATCCCTCTCTTTTCAAGCTCGAGATCCCACTCAACGGGAAAGAGAGTATCGCCGAGCCAGAGAAACTGTACGTTCGGTGAAGCCTCGGAAGAAACATCGAGAACCGCCGGATCCCACACATCCATTATCCACAGAAAGCCCACCTGTCACCTGCTTGAGAATATTTCCAGAAGACTACCGATTCTCGTCATCGATTACGATGTGTTTCTCTTGAGAATCGTTGAAGATTGAAGATTCCATCTCCTGGACACATTCCAAGAGTCCCTGCCCCATATCAACGTAGTAATTGCTGACCAGCTTGTGTCCGATCTTTGGAGTATATGAGTAGGGCGTCATGCGATAGTGATCGTTGCTGTCCTCATTATTGAAGGAGATATCAATCCGCCCGCCGAGCATTTCCTTGATCGTCTCAAGCAATTGACGATATTTGATCGGATGATGACCGGTGATCGTTACCTGCTGGTTGGCGAACTCCTCATCCAGCACCTGCGAAGAAAGCCGTGCGGCGTCTCTGACATGGATGTATTCACGGATCTCCTCTCCGGTTCCCGACCCCATTATCTTCCCATCCTTGAGCGCCTGATACAGATAACGCCACACGCTGTTCCTGTTGTCAGCCCTGGGGCCATACAGCGTCCCAAAGCGAAGGATCGTATATTCAAGGCCGTACCTTCTGTGATATTCGTGGATATAGGTCTCCGCAGCCTGCTTGCTGCACCGGTAAAATCCGCCCTTTTCACTGTATACATAAATGGTACTGGCATAGATAAACCGCCGTATGTCGGCCTTACGGCATGATTCAAGCAGAAGGATGGTGCCCAGGACGTTTTGTCTCACCGTCTCCGCCGGACGAGTGGACGCATTATCGAGATCGGCAATCCCCGCCAAGTGGTATACCGCTTCGCACCCCTCAACACTTTTGTCCAACGCATCCTGGTCCAGAATATCAACCACCATCATTTCCTGATTTTTTTTCTGATATTCCGATCTGCGAATATCGACAATTCTCACGTCATGGCCCTTATCCGAGAGACTATCGGCAATATGACTGCCTATAAAGCCCGAGCCCCCTGTAACCAATACCTTCATACGCCCTGTTACCTTTTTTAATGAATACACAGTACGACCGATCCCCGACGATGAACGGTATGCCGGGACATCTCTCCCACTCTGTACAAAACCCGCCTTCCCGCACCCACCGGCAGCTCTACTCCATACCGCCCTCAGATATGGGCCGCAATGTCAGTACACCTTCTTTTCAACGGCTCCTCTCATGTTTGAAGCCGCCGGAATCGTCACGCAACCTTGTATGACCGATTCAATCGATCGGCATCGACATATCCATGTGCAATAAGATACTGGACGATCTTCTCGGCGCTTTCTTCGGGGGTCTCCGTACCTGAATAGACCGTGATTTCCGGGTTCTCCGGCTCCTCGTAGGGGTCGGATACGCCGGTAAAATTCTTTATCTCCCCCGCCAGGGCCTTTTTGTACAATCCCTTCACGTCCCGCTCCACGAGCACGTCGAGGGGGCACTCGCAGTATATTTCTATAAATTTGTCTCCGACCTGCTCCCTGACGGAATTTCTCACCTCTCTGTACGGCGAGATAGCCGCGCCGATGGCGATCACGTCGTTTCTGGTCAAGAGGTTGCAGACAAAGCCGATACGCTTGATATTAATGTCGCGATCCTCTTTGGAAAATCCCAGACCCTTGCTGAGGTTCGTCCGAACCACGTCTCCGTCCAACACTTCAACCTTATATCCTGATTTTTTCAGCGTCTCTTCCAGTATTTTACTGACGGTGGTCTTGCCGCTTCCGGAAAGCCCGGTAAACCAGAGCGTCGCACCGGGGTGCATAAAATCTCCCACGAGTTACCTCCTGAATCACCTGATCTGTTTGAAAATGCGAAACGGGATATCTCCCTTCGCTCGCCTCAATCTTTCAGTGTTTTATAATACTCAATAAGAACGCTCGATGTCTCGGGCCGCATGAATTTCTCCTCCGGTACCTCGCCCCGGGACAGGATTTCTCGAAGCTTCGTCCCCGACATGGTCGTGGGCTTCAGCCCCTTCACCCGCTCATCCTCCATCAGCGCCACCCGGCCCAGCTCCTCGTAAAACGCCGCAAAGCCGACGTTCAGGTTGTTGACGGCAAGGTTCCCGTTGAGGTTGCCGAACTTCTCCTGGGCGTCGAAATCCCCCCAGATGGGGCTGCCGTCGTCGAAGGGGGCGTCGGCATGTTTTCTGCCGATGATGATGTCGGTAAACCCGTAATTCTGGCGATAGATCGCGTGCATGATCGCCTCTTTCGGGCCGGCGTAAAACATCTTCATGTCAAGACCGAGCAACATGAACTGGTCGTTGATGTCGTATCCGGCCTTCTCCCAGATCGCCTCATCCTTATCGCCCCGGCCCAGGGCCCTGTTGTCCAGCAGGGCCTGATAGGTCTTCATGCGCACGGTCGCGGGCACGTCGTCGGACTTGAGCTCCCCCAGAAGGGGATTCAGGACGATGCCCGCAAACCTTCCCTCGGCGGTGAGACGCTCCACCGCCACGACCATTGCATATTCATGGGCGCGATGAAGGGGATTCCTCGTCTGAAACGCGATAATGCGCTCCCAGCCCCGCTCCATAAACAGCTTTCTGGAATCATTAGGATGGAGCTGGTGCGATGAGGACATCCCCCGGTACATCTCGGGGAATACCCACACACTCCCGCCGACCAGCGTTTCCCGCTCATCGTTCAGAATGATGCGGGCCCCGGGATGGTCGGTCCGGTTCGTGCCGTATACCGATTCCAGGTACATCATCTTGTCAAATTCGAACACATCCTCAACTTCAAGGAGGCCCACGGGATTCCCCTCAGGATCGGTGACGACGGCTTCCTTTTTCCCGGAAAGACCGCTCTTTTCGTCATCGGTGACGGGGAAGGCGATGGGGATGGTCCAGGCGTAGGATTCTCCGCCGGAGAGGATGCGCTCGTCCGCCAGCACCTCATAAAACACATCACTGTTCATAGGACCTGTCAGGGGGCTGAGGGAGCCGTCGCCGATGCGTCGTATCGTCGAAAGGTCCGCCGGAGACAACATTAGCTTCGGCAGCTCACCGGCACGGGCTTGGACCTCCCGCGCCCTCTCTTCGGTTATAATGCGATTGATGGGCGCTTCCAGCCCACCGTGGACCCTCTTGGGTCCCGTGTCGATTTTTGTCATAACTCTGTCTCTCCTGCGTTCGTGCACCAGGGTTCATGAAATCGCGCGTGCGATGCATACGGATATCCGTTTATGTCGATCACGTATGACTCCTCGGGGTCTTTACCTGTTTTTGTATATCACAGAATTCCTGTTTTATCGCTCGTTTTACTGAAGCGTATATATTTTTTCGTGCTCTATGCCCAATTCCGAAAGCCTTTGTCGTTTCACATCCACATCTTCGAGAGAGGTAATCAAGAGAGCATCCCAGTGCACCGACGGCAGTTTCTCCGGCGGGATGATCGACATGTGGAACACCGAACCGGTGCCGGTGTCGTCGGCGATTGCCGTCAGGGTCATCCCCGTTTCGCCCAGAAAGAGACACGCCAGCTCACAGATGTCGCCGGTGCCGTAGAACACAAGCGTCTCAGATCCGGCGCTCTCTATCTCGACAAGGCGTTCTTCGATCTGGGTTTTGATCGACCGATAGAAATCCAGGGAATACTTGAGGTATTCCATGGTCAGCCTCGATTTTTCCATGAATCCCTTGGGGGTGATAATGTATGCGAGACGCCTGGGCGGAATGGTGGTGATCTTCATGTAGCCCTTTTTGATGATGCGCTTTATGAAAATATTTGTCATGCCGATGGAGATCCCCAGCTTCCCCGCCAATTCCCGCTGGGTTATATTATCTTTATTCTCCACCTCCTCCATAATGCGGAGGATTCGCAGATCTTCTTTGTCCATAACATTATATAACAATAATACGATGTTCAATTATTGAATTTTATTGTTTTAGAGAGGACCTGTCAAGAAAAAACGGACCGGGGACACGGCCCCGATGCGCCACTTGACAAGCCGTCACGCCGATGTTACCATCTGCGTGGGTTAATGTCTCTCAGTAAGAAGAATATCGACACCCTGCACACAAAGCCACAAGGAGGACGCGCAAAATGACCGAAGAGAAGAGCCTGTACGAGCAGCTCTCCGATAGGATCATGACATCCGGCTCAAAAATTATACCGGAGCTGTTCGCATTTATCGCCAGCGACGACGAGGCCCGGTTGATGCTGGCGACTCCGGGAACCGTCGACGAATTGAGCGAAAAAACGGGAAAGGATAAAAAAACCACTCAGGAGATGCTCGATGAACTCTTTCATAAGGGATTGATGTTCAAGTCCACCAAGGACGACATAACGAAATACCGCATGTGTAGGGATATCGTCCAGTTTCACGACGCGACGATACTGTGGCCGGAGGCTCCGAAGGAGTACCATAACCTCTGGAAGAAATATATGGACACCGAATGGTCTTCATACGCCAAGGTGATTGAAAAGGTGGTCAAGGACCCCTTCACCAGAGTTGTGCCGGTGGGGCAGTCCATTGAGGCGGATTCCCAGGTCCAGACCATCGATGACGTGATGAAGATTCTCGACAACGCCCGGAGGTTCGCGGTGACGAACTGCACGTGTCGAACCATAGACGGCAAGTGCGGCGCCCCCCTGGAGGTGTGCGTCCAGGTGGATAGATCCGCCGATTACGCCATCGAGCGGGGAACCGGGAGGGAACTGACCCGGGACGAGGCCAGAGAAATCATCGAAAAATGCGACGAGGAGGGACTGGTGCACGTCATCATGAACAGCGCGTCCAAACAGAATTTTATCTGCAACTGCTGTCGGGATTGCTGTCAGACCATGCCGGTCTTCATCAAGGAGGGAGTCAATATCCTGGCTCCCAGCAGGTTCACCGCCCAGGTGAACGAAATCGAGTGTACCGGATGTGAATCGTGTATCGAGCGGTGTTTTTTCGGCGCCATTTCCATGGAGGAAGACGACACGGCCCTCGTGGATCCGGACAGGTGCATGGGGTGCGGCGTGTGTGTTCCCGCATGTCCGGTTGAGGCGATTATCCTGATAGAAACACGGGATGTGGATACCATCCCCGCCTGACGGGAATTCGGCGAACACTCACAAAAGATGTTTTTGTTTCCAAACGACCGACGCGTTTTTCGCGTCGGCCTTTTTTTAAATTCGAAAGAACCTCCCCGCCGGCGTCCGGATCTTTCGGGTGCCATTTCACCCATACGTCGACAGACTCGGATATAACACGAACGCCCCGACATCACATGTTGATATCAGGGCGTTCTTCGTGATCACACTGTTTACTGAAAATATGCCTCCGGGTATTTCGCCGCCCGTTATTTCCCGTCGATTCGAACGACCGCCTTCTCGGCCGTCTTTCCCACGTTCTGAAACAGGTAGTAGAGGGCCACCACCGAGAGGACGATATAGATGGGCAGCTTGGGGACAAGGTAGTGGTTCTTGTAGAGGTAGAGCCCGGCGAAATAGAGGAGGTTATAGACGACGAATACTCCCATATCGATCATGAGGAGCCGTCGGAACCGTATGGCCGCCCTGTGTTTGAAATTCCAGTACTGAACGCTGAAACGGAGGAAAAGAACGCCGGAAAAGAGGTAGTAGAGGGCGAACAGGCCGGAGAGAAACAGGTCAAAGGCCCCGGGATCTTTCGGGACGTCAAAGAGCGTATCGGTCAGAAATCCGAGCAGCAAAGACAGGTGGGAGAAAAAATTGATGGCCAGGTTGAAAAACGCCAGCACAATACCGAAAAAACCGACATACCAAAAACCGAAGGGCACCTCGTCATAGAGGCGATAATCGGGAAATAATCGATCGGACAGCTTTCTTTTTTTCTCATCCATGTGTGTTATTTCCTTCCTCCGGTCCGCTGTGCAACTCGGCGTTACGAGCCCGATTCGGTCCCGGCTTCTCTTTCCGTCCGGGACGTTTTCCCCCGGCTCTTCAGGTAATAATAGAGCCCGGCCGCACCCATTACGGCCACGACGGCGATCATCTGGGATGTGGAGACCGTACCTCCCAACCAAAACCCCCTCGGATCACCCCGAAAAACCTCCAGGATGCTCCGCAAGACAGCGTACAGAATCACGTATGCGAGTATCTGCTCCCCGTCGAAATTCGATCTTCTCCGCCGCTGAAAGAGAAACAGAAACAGGAGCAGATTGGCGACGACGGCGTAGAGCTGGGCGGGGTGAAGCGGCACCCCCAGCGGCGCAATTTCTGATTTGGTGAACACGACTCCCCAGCATAAATCGGTGGGACGGCCGTAGCAGCACCCCGCCATGAAACAGCCGATACGGCCGATGCCCTGGCCCAGGGCGAAAAACGGGGCGGCGATATCCGCCCACAGCCATCCGTTGAGTTTGTGCGCCCGAAAGAAGATCGCCCCCGCGGCAATCGCGCCGAAAAAGGCCCCGTACCATACAAGCCCCCCCTCCCATATCATGACGGTCCTCAGGGGATTGGCGATGAAGAAGGAGAGGTTGACCAGCACATAGGCGAGCCGGGAGAAAAACAGGCCGGAAATCAGCGCCCAGAAGGTCAGGTCGATGCCGGTTTCCACCGAAAGCCCCCGTCGCTTCACCTCCAGCAATCCCCAGCCGAAGGAGACCAGAAACGCAACGGACATGCACAATCCGTAGGTGTAGATCGTCAGTCCGTCTATGGAAAAAAGAACCGGATGCATCAGCCGCGTTCGGCCTCCCGTTCGAGGCGGGGCTCCCGTATCAGGAGTTCATATGCCAGAATGACGATTCCGACGGTGATGGCCGAATCCGCCACGTTGAATACCGGCCAGTGCAGATCGTATATATGGGCGTCGACGAAATCGCGAACGAATCCCAACCAGACCCGATCGATGAGGTTGCCCACGGCCCCGGAAAATACCAGCGCCAGGGAAACCTGGTAGGCGACTCTGTTCCCCTCGGCTTTCACGAAGAGATAGAACACAAGCAGCATCGCCAGAATCGAGACCCCTATCAGAAACGGGAGCCGGGCGCCGTCCGGCAGCTTCGCCATGATGCCGAATGCCGCGCCGGTATTGCTGATGTAGCGGATATCGAGAAAATTCGGAATGATCTCGATACGCTCGCCCAGGCGCATGGTGGTGTCGATGAGGTGCTTGGTAATCTGATCAAAGACAATCACGAAAACCGCGATGATGGAAAACATGATAATCTTTCGCCGGTTTTCATTCTTCTCCGGAATTTTGTGCGCGTCCGTTTTGGTCATTATGCGTCTTTCCCTCCCTTCAGGTTACCGACGCATCGCCCACAGATATCGGGATACGCGGCATCACTTCCGATGTCCTCGGTATAGTGCCAGCAGCGGGGACATTTCTCCCCGGGGGCCTTTTCCACCGCGACAAACAGGTTCGGGATATCCTCGTTTTCTGTGGCGTTTTTCGGGGCGTCATCGGCCAGCACGACGTCCGAGACGATGAATATATCCGCCAATATCGACTCATAACTGGCGAGGATATCCTTTCTCCTGCCGGCGGCGGAAAGCGTCACCCGGGCGTCCAGGGAATGGCCGATGACCTTCTCCCGACGCGCCTCTTCGAGGACCTTAGTCACGGCACTCCTCGTTTCGTAGATAACCTCCCAGGTTTCCTCCAGGTCAGTATCACGGAACGCCTCGTCGGCCTCCGGGAAACCGACAAAATGCACGCTCTCTTCTTTATCGTCTCCCGGCATCTCCTGCCAGATTTCCTCGGCGGTGAACGAGAGGATGGGCGCCATGAGCTTGACCATATCCTTGAGGATTATGTACATGGTCGTCTGGGCGGCCCGCCGCTCTTTGGACGACGCACCCGTGGTATAGAGCCTGTCCTTGATGATGTCAAGGTACTGGGCGCTCAGGTCCACGGCGCAGAAGTTGTGTATGGCGTGATAGATCACGTGAAATTCGTAGTCGTTATACGCCTTCAGCACCCGGGAAACCATCTTTGTAAAGGCCGAAAGGGTATAGCGATCGAGATCGGTGAGATCACTCATCGGGGAGAAATCGGTTTTCGGGTCGAAATCGAAAAGGTTGCCCAGGATAAACCGGGAGGTGTTCCTGATGCGGCGGTACGCCTCGCTGGTTCGCTGAAGGATTTCCTGGGAGACTCGGATATCCTCCCGATAGTCCACGGCGCTCACCCAGAGTCTGAGAATTTCCGCGCCGTATTTTTCGATGACCTCGTTCGGGGCGATGAAGTTCCCCAGGGACTTGCTCATCTTTCGGCCCTCGCCGTCGACCAGGAATCCGTGGGTCAGCACCTCCCGGTAAGGGGCGCGGCCCCGGTTGCCGACGGAGATGAGAAGCGATGAATGGAACCAGCCCCGATGCTGGTCGCTCCCCTCGAGATACATATCCGGCACCGGCTTCAGCCCGGGCCGCTTTTCGCACACGGCGGCGTAGCTGGAGCCGGAGTCGAACCAGACATCCAAAATGTCCTCACACTTGGTGAAGCTCGTTCCCTGACAGTTCGGACAAGAGAATCCTTCGGGTAAAAATTCCTTGACGTCCCGGTCGAACCAGACGTCCGCCCCATCTTTTTCCATGGCGGCGGCGACCTTTTCGAGGCTCTCGGGATTGATGATATCGGCGTTGCACGAATCGCAGTAGACGACCGTGATGGGCACGCCCCAGGATCGCTGACGGGAGATGCACCAGTCCGGACGGTTCTCTATCATCCCAAAGATGCGGTCTTTCCCCCACTTCGGTATCCAGGTGACCCGCTCGATCTCCGATAAAGCCTTTTCCCTCAAGCTTTTTTCATCCATGGAGATAAACCACTGGGGGGTGGATCGAAAGACGATGGGCTGTTTGCACCGCCAGCAGTGCGGGTATTGATGGCCGTATATCTCCGTGCGGAGAAGGGTGCCCGTCTCTTCGAGTTTTTCGTTGACGCTCTCGTTCGCATCGAAGACGTTCCGGCCCGCGAAGAGCTCCACATCGTCGGTGAAATTGCCGTAATCGTCCACCGGCGCGTAGATGGCAAGACCGTACTTGAGGCCCGATTCGTAGTCCTCCTGGCCGTGGCCGGGAGCGGTGTGGACGCAGCCCGTACCCGCATCGAGGGTCACGTAGTCTGCCAGGATGATGACCGACTCCCGATCATAGAGCGGGTGCTTCGCCTTCTTGTACTCCAGTTCTTTGCCCTTGAATGTCGCGAGGGTCGTATACTCGCCCATACCGAAGGACGGTAACACGAGGTCCGCCAGATCCTGCGCCAGGATCAGCACCTCGCCGGGCTTCACCTCGGCGGCGATGTATTCAAACTCCGGATGCACTGCAATGGCGAGGTTCGCCGGGATCGTCCAGGGTGTGGTGGTCCAGATGATCACGGAGACGTTTTTGCCCGAAAGTTCCGGAAAGAGGTCCGACAGGTCGTCGATCATCGGGAACTTCACGTAGATCGACGGGGATTCGTGGTCGTGGTATTCCACCTCCGCCTCGGCCAGCGCCGTCACGCATGAGGCGCACCAGTACACCGGCTTTTTGCCCCGGTAAACCGACCCGGACTCGGCGAACTTTGCGAACTCCCGGATGATGGTGGCCTCGTAGTCGTAGGTCATTGTCAGGTAGGGATCGAACCAGTCGCCGAAGACTCCCAGCCGGATGAACTCGTTTCTCTGGATATCGATGAATTTTTCCGCGAACGTCCGACAGCGTTTTCGAATTTCGCTCTTGGAAAGCTCGAGCTTTTTCTCGCCCAGCTCCTTGTCCACCTGGTGCTCGATGGGAAGCCCGTGGCAGTCCCACCCGGGAACGTAGTAGCTGTCGTATCCCATCATGAAGCGGGATTTGACGATCAGGTCCTTGAGAACCTTATTGAGGACCGTGCCCAGGTGAATGTGCCCATTGGCGTAGGGGGGCCCGTCGTGAAGGATCCACTTTTCCCGGCCCTTGGAGATGTCCATGATTCTCTCGTATATCCGCATCTCCTCCCATCGGGAAAGGGTCTGGGGCTCTCGCTTGGACAAATTCGCCTTCATGGGGAATTCGGTTTTCGGAAGGTTGAGCGTATCCTTGTAGTCCATCTCCTGCTCCGATCGCTGTGTATGCCGGGAACGGGCGATCTATTGCCTTTTTTACCCGCCCACTCGTCCCGACGGGAAACCAATATATACAGATAAACTTAGAAAGATTATCACGCGATTTCATTTTTTGTCAAGGAGAAACTCCCCGACGGTTGCACGCCCGTACCCCGGCCGGTCTCCGCCCCTTCAGGGAGGTGATTCGATGGCGGCCGTGTATAACACCGCAAACAAGCACGATTGGACACCTCCCGTTAAAGGGAAATATATGGATTCCCTTTTTTTAAAGAGGGAGGGTGCCAGAGGGGGAACTGGGGATGTTTCGTCCGCCGTACGGGGAATTCAGACAGTGCCCCCGACACCATACCGAAAACAGGCCTGCGGGGGATGCGCGTCCCCCGACAACGGGGACAACTCCCCCTGTCGACCGCGGTCATATCCGCCCCCTTGCGGGGTGATCGGTTTCGTGGTAAAATTTTATTTTTTTAGCGCACACTCCCGTTTGATATATATACCCGGATCCATCATTGGGTCTCGCGTCACCCGGCGCCGGCGGAGGTTTCTCTATTTATGAAAAAAACAGCTTCGTCTCTTTTCAAAACCGCCGTCGACCGGTTTGTGGATTTTTCCCACTGGCTTCAGGAATTTACCGACGTCAACCCCGATGTCGTTAAAAAAGTTTTCGTCACCCTGATGGTGATCCTTCTCATCTGGTTTGTCAGGACCGTCGTTCTCAGAATCGCCTTCCAGTGGGTCAAAAATATCAAAGATCGCTACCAGTGGCGTAAGATTTCAACATATATCAGTGTCTTTTTGGGCATCCTCATTATCGGCCGCACCTGGTTTGAGGCGTTCCAATCCGTGGTGACCTTTCTGGGGCTCCTTTCCGCCGGCCTCGCCATCGCTCTTAAGGACCCCCTGGTCAACCTGGCCGGATGGGCGTTCATCCTGTGGCGGCGCCCCCTGGAAGTGGGCGATCGCATCCAGATGGGAGAACACAAAGGAGACGTCATCGATATCCGCATCTTTCAGTTCACGCTTCTTGAAATCGGCAACTGGGTGGACGCCGACCAGAGCACCGGGCGTATCATTCATATACCCAACGGCAAGATATTTACGGAGATGCAGGCCAACTATTCAAAGGGCTTTGAATATATCTGGAACGAGATACCCGTCCTGCTCACCTTCGAGAGCGACTGGCAGAAGGCAAAGGAGATACTGAAGGAAATCGTCGACGCCAACGCACTGCATCTGACGGAACGGGCGGAGAGAAAGGTCCGCCAGGCGGCCAGGAGATTCCTCATTTTCTACACAAACCTGACACCCGCCGTATATACCAGCGTCAAAGAAAGCGGAGTGCTCCTCACGATCCGGTATCTGTGCGCACCGAGAGACCGGCGGACGAGCGAGCAGGATATCTGGGAGGATATTCTCAGGGCATTCGCCGACCATGACGATATCGATTTCGCCTACCCGACCCAGCGCTTCTATGCCAATTACCTCGAGGGGGAAAAAGGTGCCGATCCGGCCGGGACAGCAGCGCCGCCCGATACATCCCGAACCGGCCTCCCGAAAAAGACGAAATAACCCCCGCCGGAAATTATTACCTGCGGCCGTTTCGCGCACATTACAGGGAGAGCTCCATATCCTGCCGTGCGGCGAAGCATAAAAGCCCGCTCTCCCTTTTCAGTGCGATCTGTCGACTCTCCCGCTCGATACGCGCCAGCCCTTCATCAGACCGCTCATGGTTGTGATGCCACAGGCACAGTCTCTTCACGCCGGCGTCCGCGGCCAGGTCCACCGCATCCGCATATGATGAATGCCCCCAGGACCGCACACGCCCGTATTCCATCGGCGTAAATTCCGCGTCGTGTATCAAGAGGTCCGCGTCCCGACAGAACTCCAGGTATTCATCATACGTCGCGCGCCCCGGATGTTCGTACCCCAGCTCATTATCGGTGAGAAACACCATCGTCGTATCCCCTTCGGTCAGCCGATAGCCGAGCCCGCCGCCTGGATGGCTGATCGGTATGGAGCGGATGGTAATCGTGCCGATACGATATTCGGAGCCGTCTCCATTGCGGTATTCCCTCCGGGCCGTGATGTTCTCATAGTCGACCGGGAAATGGGGAGGCGACAGTAACGACGAAATAAGATCCCTGACGGCGCCCTCCTTCCCCCGGTATCCGTAGAGCCACAACCGCGTGGAGGAATTATGAAGCGGTTTGAAATAGGGAAGTCCGAACAAGTGATCCCAGTGGCCGTGGGTGAAGAGGATATGAAAATCGGTCTTACCCTTTTGATACGCCTCGGCTCCCAGCCTCCGGATGCCGGTGCCCGCATCGAGAATGATGGTATCGCCGCTGTTCGCGACGACCTCCAGACATGTCGTGTCGCCGCCGAACTCCACGTATTCGGCGCCCGATACGGGGGTGGAACCCCGGGCGCCCCAGATCCTTATCAGCATGAACTTCCCCGAATGAGATTCAGTACCTTTTGAATTGTGTAACAAAATCAGCCGCGCACGATACGGACGACGGATCCCCTTTCCCCTCCGCACATGGGAAGGCTTCTGGTTTACCCGTATACACGAACTCTGTGCGGAATATAAAACAGGCCGCAAAAAATCGACAGGGACATGCCTGCAGCACGGCCGTATTACCGATCAGGCACATCGCACATCGTCACATCAGGTTTTTTTATATTACAGGATGATCTCCATATCCTGGTATGCAGCGATACACTCAAGTTCTGCACCCCGCTCCTTCACCAGCCTCCGGCAGTCCTGGAGCATCCAGTCCACCTGGTCATCTTTCCTGTCCTGGTTGTGGTGCCAGAGGCACAAACTCTTGACCCCGGCCCGTATCGCCATATCCACCAC
The DNA here is from genome assembly GCA_016931225.1 of Candidatus Zymogenaceae bacterium. Classification (NCBI taxonomy): domain Bacteria; class Deltaproteobacteria; order Candidatus Zymogeniales; family Candidatus Zymogenaceae; species Candidatus Zymogenaceae bacterium. Next base: position 32,902 of record JAFGFE010000018.1, on the reverse strand, counting down.
ATCGTTATACACCGAGTGGCCCCAGGTCTTCGTTTTCTTGTATTCCTCGGCGGTGAACTCCGTATCGTGTATCAAAAGGTCTGTGCCCTTGGAAAATTCGAGATAATCGTCAAATTCTCTGCCGCCCGGGTGGACATAGGTCAACTCGTTATCGGTCAAAAATACGAAACTTTTCCCGTCCTCCGTAAGCCTGTAGCCCATCCCCTCGTTGGGATGACTGATCGGAATCGCCTGAATCTCAACCGATCCGATGGCAAACTCCAGTTCACACTCGCCTTGATATTCAATGTGTGCGTTCAGATTGTCGTAATTAACCGGGAAATTGGGCGGGTTCATGACCGGGGAGACGAGACCTTTAATGGAATCCTGGGCCATTTGGCCGCCGTACATCCAGATACTGGTGTCGTCCTTATACAGCGGCTTGAAAAAGGGAAATCCCAGCAGGTGGTCCCAATGCACATGGGTAAACAGCATATGATAGTCGGTGCGTCCCTCTTTCACCAGCAGGTTTCCCAACCGTCTCAGACCGGTACCGGCGTCTATGATAATGATGTCGTCATTCTTTGTACGAACCTCGAGGCAGGTGGTGTCTCCGCCGTATTTGATATAATCCCTGCCGGATACCGGGATGGATCCCCGGGCACCCCAGACCCTGATCTTCATACCTTATTCCTCCCAAGACACAATGACCGAATGTATATATATAAACAAATTGTTCGCGAGCATCACCACATCAATCGAGAGAACTCCTGATCGCTCCATCTATTTTGGGATATTCAAATTCAAATCCCGCATCCGTCAGTCGCTTCGGCACCACCCGCTGTCCTCGGACCAGAACGTGCGAGAACTCACCCAGAACGATCCGAAGCACCGGGGCCGGAATCGGCGGCAGAAACACGGGACGGGAGAGCTGAGCCGCCAGACTCTTTGTCAAATCCCGATTTGTAACGGCCGCGGGCGACGTACAGTTGACCGGTCCCGTAATCTCGGGATGTTCCATTAAAAACAAAAACGCGCGGCACAGGTCGTCGAGATGTATCCATGAAAACCACTGGCGCCCGCTCCCCAGGGGACTTCCCAATCCCCATCGAAACAGCGGTATCATCCGGCTCAGAGCGCCGCCGCCCGGCCCTATAACGATGCCGAACCGGGTGATGACCACCCGAGCGCCGTATTCTTCGGCCTTGCGTGCGGCCCGCTCCCAATCGGCGGCGATTCGGGCAAGAAAATCATCCCCCGCCGGAGCGTGTTCCGTCAACTCATCGTCCCCGGTAAAACCATAATACCCCACCGCCGAGGTACTGAAGAGCGTCGTGGATTTTTTTCCTCTCTTCCCGACGGCGGCCACGAGATTCTCGGTCGTGGCCATGCGGCTTTCTCGGATGAGCGCCTTTTGCCGTTTCGTCCAGCGGCTGAAGATGGACGCCCCGGCCAGATTGATGAATGTGTCGTGCCGGGCGGCCTCATCCTGCCAGGGGCCGGGGCGGGTCGGGTCTCCCTCGAAAGGCGCCGCACCCTCTGGCAGACCGGGAGGATTTTCGCCGTAACGGCACAGCACCGTCACCTGCATCCCCGCATCAACGAGCGTCCGTGCCAGGGCGGTTCCCACAAATCCGGTCCCGCCTGTCATAAAAACGGTCACGACACATCTCCTCACGCAACGCGGAATGCGTTTTATGGATCACCGTCGCCCACCAGGGGACGGATCGCGTCGACGGAGAAATAGACGACCGACACGCCCTCGGTCTCGGTCCCTTCGGCTTTTTCCGGTCGCTTCCTTCGCCTGAGAGCCTCGATGACCGCCGCATCGCCGCTCTCTTTGATACTCGTCAAATAGAACCGTTTTCCCGAATACCCCTCACCCTTTTCTATGAAAACATACGCTGCATGAGGATTCGACCGAAGGTTCCGATACGATCTCCGGTGCCTCATGATAAACGCCAGGGTGCCGTCATCCAATACGTGCGGCCGTCCGTATACGGCGCCGTTGACCAGTCCCTCGTCATCCGATGTTACCAGTACGCCGAATCCGTCGGTATCGTCAAAATACTGTTTCAGGTTCACGGGCGCCTTGCTCCCGATCGAGTCAGGGTTTGCGTTTTGCTCTTCGTTTTTTTACTTTCCATTATACCGTTCATTCCGACTGTGGCAAACAGTTTATTTGAAGAGACCACACCCTCCCGAGTGCCGAGAAGTTTCTCTTTCTCCGTCGGCACACCCCATTACAAACAGATTTCTTTCTTTGCGTCGTTTTTCTCGGTATGTAGTATTATGATACAATACAACTTACATTTATTTTTGTGTCCTATATCACAGTTTCCAAAAAGGAATGTATCACAACATACCGGTCACGTTTTCTTCCCGGTACCCTGAAAAAAACCTTGATGCCTCACACATAAAAGCGCAGAGCGGCAAAAAGCTCCTCACCTCACCATCGAACACCAACAGCACCGATCTTCGGCGTTACACTACGCTTTTTCGGTTTATCCTTGAATACACGTGCGAAAAATTATAATATATATCAATAAAAGAAAACAGAACGAATCCACTTAAAAGCCGTTCTGTTTTCCCACTCGGTATTTTTAAAACATTTATATACACAGGAGGACATATGGGAATCGAAGTCGGCGGCATTCTTGGCCTTATTCTTTTAATAGCGGATGTCTGGGCCATCGTGAAGACGGTTCAGAGCAGGGCGTCCACGGGTAAAAAGGTGTTCTGGATCGTCGTGATCATCGTTCTGCCTATTATCGGCTTGATGTTCTGGCTCCTCATGGGGCCGAAGAAGTAGAAATGCACACAGCCCCGGACGATCCGGACATTGAAAAAGGCGGGAATCCGTATAACGAAACGACCGGCCGAGAACGGCCGGTTTTTTCTGAAGACACGTCTCGATTTGTGTAAAACAGGCAGATGCTTTCGAAAGAGAGCATCTCTTCCATGTCTCTACATCCCTCCACAGCAGAACACAAGCTCATCCCTTCCCGCTTTTTTTTATCGGAAATAATACATTTCTATAAAAGACTTGACAACATATCATGATTTAGTTACGATTCTACCCCACTTTTCATTGTTAATCAAAAAACGGTAGAGATAAATTCAGAAAATTTCCTTCTTTCGACCTTTTTCTATTATAATATAATCTTGCATTCATACGACGGGTGACAAATATGTGTCACAAGCGGTCGTTCTGAGATTGCGAACAAATCCGGTTAGAAAAACACTATTCAATATAAACTTGTTAGAGGAGAGGACATGGCAGGAGATCAGGTGAAAACCATCCGCAGTATTGCGGAGAAGTATGACAAGGATCCTGCTCGGCTCATGGATGTCCTGCTGGATATCAAAGAAGAGCTGGGATACTTTTCCGAGGAGACGATCGGCGTAATCGCCGAGGCTATGAACATGCCCCGGGTCAAGGTACGCGATACCCTCAGCTTCTACGCATTCTTCCCCCGGAAAAAAACGGGGAAACATGAAGTGCTTGTCAGCAAAAGCGTCGTCGAGTGGATGAACGGAGGCGCGGACGTTGTCAAGGCCTTCGAGAAGGAGCTGGGCGTCTCGTGCGGCGAAACCACATCCGACCGCCTTTTCAGCCTGGGTTATGCCGAGTGTATCGGCATGAGCGATCAGGCCCCCTCGGCCATCGTCGACGGCGTCCCGGTGGGAAATCTTACGCCCAAAGACGTAAAAAAGGTCATCGACGCCGCGAAAAAAGACGCCGTTTCCGACCTTCCCGGCGCAAAGGTTGCGGCCAACCTGAAGAAGGAGGGGCCGGTCATCTTCGCACCCATGGAAAACGGAGCGGCCCTGGACGCGACACTTAAGATGTCGCCCGATGAAGTGATCAAGACAATCGACAAATCCGGTCTTCGTGGACGGGGCGGTGCGGGTTTCCCCACGGGACGGAAATGGATATTCTGCCGCATGAACAAGTCCGATACCCGCTATGTCGTCTGTAACGCCGACGAGGGAGAACCGGGCACATTCAAGGATCGCGTTATCCTGAGAGAAAAGCCGGATCTGCTTTTCGAGGGTATGACCGTAGCCGGTTACGCCCTTGGCGCAGCGGAGGGCATTCTCTACCTCCGGGGTGAGTACGCCTATATGAAGCCCGCTTTGGAAAAGGCCTTGGAAGAGCGCAGAAAAAACAACCTCCTGGGCGCCGACATCAAAGGCAAAAAAGGCTTCAATTTCGATATCCGCATCCAGCTGGGCGCCGGGGCCTATGTCTGTGGCGAGGAATCAGCGTTGTTGGAATCCGCCGAGGGGAAGCGGGGAGCCCCCAGAGAGCGTCCGCCCTTCCCGGTTGAAAAGGGCTACATGGATAAACCCACCTCGGTGAATAACGTGGAAACCCTGTGCGCCGCCGCCCGGGTCATGGAAAAGGGCGCGGACTGGTTTTCCGCCATCGGCACCAAGGACTCCACCGGCACCAAGCTCATCAGTGTCTCCGGCGACTGTAAAGAGCCGGGCGTCTACGAAATCGATTACGGAACCACCATTGCAGATTTTCTCAAACTGTGCGGCGCCAAAAAGACCAAGGCGGTCCAGATCGGCGGCCCGTCGGGACGTCTTTTGGCCCCCAAGGACTTCGGCGCCAGGATTTCATTCGAAGAGTACCCCACCGGCGGCTCTTTCATCGTCTTCGACGAGTCGAGAGACGTCCTCAAGTACATGCATCAATTCATGGAGTTCTTCACCGAAGAGTCCTGTGGATGGTGCGCACCGTGCCGGATCGGTACCAGCCTGCTCCTGGTGGAATTTGAAAAGATCCTGGACGGCAGGGGCACACAGGCGGATCTCGACAATCTGAAACATCTGGGAGAGCTCGTCAAGACCATGAGCCGCTGCGGACTGGGGCAAACGGCCGCCAATCCGATTCTGACGAGCATGGAAAGCTTCCCGGAGCTGTATAAAGCCATCCTCAGGCCCGATGAATACATCGGCCGCTTTGAATTCGACAAGGCCGTCAAGGCCGGCGAGGAGATGGCGGGAAGAAAATCCGAACTTGAGGAGGCACACTCATGAGCAAAGACACTCTCACTATCACCATAGACGGCAAGAAGATACCGGCAACGCCGGGACAGACGATTATGCAAGCGGCCGACGCCGCCGGCGTCTATATCCCCCGACTCTGCTGGCACAAGGACCTCCCCGCCGGCGGCAACTGCCGGGTCTGTACCGTCAAGGTAAACGGACGCCCCCAGGCTTCCTGCGTATTCCCCGCGGAAGAAGGGCAGATCATCGATAACGATACCCCCGACCTGAAGGATTTCCGCTGCAGGCTCGTAGAGATGCATTTTGTCGAGGGGAACCACTACTGCCCCTCCTGTGAGGTCAGCGGCGAGTGCGAGCTTCAGGCGACGGCATACCGACTCGGTATGATCACCCCGACGCTTCCCTACATGCGTCCGAAGCATACCGTTGACGCATCCCATCCGGATGTCTACATCGACCGGGATCGGTGCATCTTGTGCGGCCGATGTATCCGGGCGTCTCAGGAAGTCGACGGCAAGAGCGTCTTCGGCTTCGTCGGCAGGGGTGCAAAAAAGAAGATCGCCGTCAACGCGGAGCATAATCTCGGGGAAACCGACATGACCAAGGCCGACAAGGCGGCGGAAGTCTGCCCCACCGGGGCGATCGTCATCAAGAGGCAAGGATACCGCATCCCCTACGGCCAGAGAAAGTACGACAAGAAGCCCATCGGCTCTGATATAGAACAGAAGTAAGCAGAGGAGAACGTCATGGCAAAACCTGTGGTCGCAACGCAGCATTTGACAAGCTGTTTCGGCTGTCACATGTCCATTCTGGACATAGACGATAGAATCCTCAAGCTGGTGGAGCTTGTGGAGTTTAACAAGTCGCCCATCGACGATATCAAGGAATTCACGAAGCCTGTGGATATCGGCATTATAGAGGGCGGCGTCAGCAATGAAGAACACGTGGAAGTGGCGCGCAAGTTCAGGGAAAACTGCAAGATCATCATCGGCCTCGGCTCCTGTGCCGTGGCCAACTCGGTCCCTTCCATGCGAAATACCGTAACCCTCAAGGAGTGTATGGAGGAGGCGTACCTGAACGGCCCGACGGTCGTCGACGGGATCATCCCCAACGACCCGGACATCTCGCTCCTCCTGGACAAGGTGTATCCGCTTCACGAGGTTATCAAGGTAGATTACTTCCTCCCCGGCTGTCCGCCCTCGGCGGACACCATCTGGAACGCCCTGGTGGCGCTTCTTTCCGGGAAGGAACCCGAACTCCCCTATGAGCTCATTAAATACGATTAAATCGCTGGAGGAACCGACCTATGGCTGCTGCAGCTAAAAAGGGAAAAAGAAAAATAGTCATCAATCCGGTTACCCGGGTCGAGGGGCACGGCAAAGTGACCCTCCATGTTGACGAAAACGGCAATATTGAACAGGCGCGCTTTCACATCAATGAATTCCGCGGATTCGAGCGATTCGTTCAGGGAAGGCTCTATTGGGAAGCCCCGAACATCGTGGAACGTCTGTGCGGGATCTGCCCGGTGAGCCATCACCTGGCCGCCGCAAAGGCGACCGACGTGATCGTCGGTGCGGACAAGCTTACCCCCACCGGCGAAAAAATGCGCCGCCTGATGCATTACGGGCAGACCTATCAGTCCCATGCCCTCCACTTCTTCCATCTCTCCGCCCCGGATCTTTTGTTCGGGTTCGACGCGCCGCCCGAGAAGAGAAACGTCATCGCGATCATCGAAGCCGACCCGGAACTCGCCACCAAGGCGGTCCTGATGCGCAAGTACGGCCAGGAAGTCATCAAGGCGACCGCCGGCAAGAAAGTCCACGGCACCGGCGCCATCCCCGGCGGCATCAACAAGCATTTGACCGTCGAGGATCGGGATTTCCTCAAAAAGGACGCCGATACCATGGTTGAATGGGCAGAATTAGGCCTTTCGATCTGCAAGGACGTGATCAGCAAAAACAAGGACGAGCTGTTGAAGTTCGGCACCTTCGACTCCAACTTCGTCAGCATCGTCAAGGAAGACGGCTGTATGGACCTGTACGACGGGAATCTGAGGGCCATCGACGCCGACGGTAAGATCATCTTCGATCAGGTCAAGCCCGCCGATTACCTTGACTACATCGCCGAGGAAGTCCGCCCCTGGAGCTACATGAAGTTCCCCTTCATCAAGCCGCTGGGCAAGGAGAAGGGCTGGTATCGCGTGGGTCCCCTGGCCCGGGTCAACGCCTGTAACTACATCGACACCCCCATCGCCGAAAAGGAGCGCCAGGAATTCATGGCCCTGGGTGGCGGGCGGCCCGTCCATTCTTCCCTGGCCTATCACTGGGCCCGGCTGATCGAGACGATTCACGCCGCCGAAAAGATCCGGGAGCTTCTGGACGATCCGGACCTTTTGAGCGGCGACCTGACGGTTACAGGCACGCGGAGAAACCGCGGCGTGGCGTACCTCGAGGCGCCGAGAGGCACCCTCTTCCACCACTATGAGATCGACGACAACGACCAGATCGTGCTCGCCAACCTGATCGTCTCCACGACGAACAACAACGAGCCCATGAACCGGGTAACGCAGATGGTCGCGAAGCAGTATCTGGAGGGGAAAGAGATCACCGAGGGGCTCCTCAACCACATCGAGGTGGGCATCCGTGCGTACGACCCGTGTCTCTCCTGCGCCACCCACGCCATCGGGCAGATGAAGCTTCTGGTTCAGCTCCTCGATCGAGACGGCGCCGTCATCGATGAGAAGGTCAAGGGATAGGAGCGCTGTGACACACACGGTCGTCATAATCGGGTACGGCAACCCCGGACGCCAGGATGACGCAATGGGATTTTTAATGGCCGAGGGCATAGAGGCCCTCGGCCTTCCCTGTGTCACCTCGGAGGCGGACCTGCAGCTCCAAATAGAGGACGCCGCCACCATCTCCGAGCACGACATCGCCTTATTCATTGACGCCAGCATCAACGGCCCGGAGCCCTTCTCGGTCTCTCAGATCTCTCCGTCTCAGGAGATAACCTTCACCAGCCATTCGGTATCCCCCGAAACGATTCTTGCCATATGCGAGGAACACATGAAACACACACCTCAGGCATGGCTTGTGGGTATCCGGGGATACTCCTTCGAGCTCGAAGAGGGTCTCACGCCCGGGGCTCTGGAAAATTTCGAGGCGGCGTTTTCATTTATCACCCAAAAGCTCACCGCATGGGCGGCGAATCCCACGGCCCGCATCGAGCTGGAATGAGACCCTGGCATGGTTGAAGGAACGAGCCTGCCCGGTGTTGAGGTGGTGATTTTGGACGATCACCGGGATTGGTGAAGGCGATACTGCGTCATTTTCAGGGTGCGTCGTGGCAGCGGTGTCAGGTGCACCTGATGCGCAATGTTCTTGGGGTAACTCCTCGGTATATACAGGATCGGATGGTTGCGGGCCTGAGGCGGATATTCGGGTCGGATAATCGGGACGACGCCTGGAAGATATATGAGGCCGTGTTCGGTGATCTGTCCGGAAGGGCTGACCGGGCTCTTGATGTTCTTAAGAACGGGCTTGATTACGATCTTACAGTTCTTTCACTGCCCGAAAGGTGCCGGGTGCGTCTTTGAACAACAAATATGCTTGAGCCGGGTACATCTGGAACTTCGAGGACGGGAACGGGTGATACGGGAATTTACAGCACTTTTTTAACTTGCCCCCTACCAAGCCTGTGTTTCGGGGAAATCCCCCTCTTTCCACTATCATTTTCTCCGCACATACCACACCATCTTGTCTTGCCTGGTTTCAACAAGGTTTCGTTTTTCCGCATCTAATATCAATTGCTTAAACTTCGTGTAATTATGCGCTTTAATGTTCACACCTTTTTCCATGAGGGCTTCGCCCGCTTGAGAAAAGCGGACCCACTTTTTGGATGGCGATACCCCTTGAATAGCATCAAGTAAGGCGTTAATAATATACGGCATATCGCTCTGGGATTTTCGATGTTTGTTGTTGCTTGGAATAGAAAGGGTTATACCATGGTCAGTCTCTGTGACCGCAATGATGTCCTGTTTTACTGCGGCATTGATAAATTCCTGCCACGTGGCACAGCCGTTAATCGTCCCGGAGAAGTTCTCATTAAGCAGCTGCATACGAACTTTAACGGAACCAGGCGTAGGAATCTTTTTCTTTTTTGTCATTTCCTGAATAGCTTCTGTTAAGAGAGGGAAGGCTTCCTCTTTTTTGAGTCCTTTCGTCGTCTCGGGCTGCTCACTTGCGTCTGTCGAGGTATCATCGGGAATTAACGCCCGGTAATCGGCATATTCATCTGCAAATTCTAGCAGGTCCTCAGAGGCCGTATTGGAATCGCAAATGACAATAATGCGTTTTCCATGTCTTTTCAAAGTTTGAAGGAGTGGCCTGAAGTCAATATCTCCCGTTAAGAGTATGTACGTCTGAAGATGGGGGTATTGGAAAATCATTTCCATAGTCTTCGCAATTAAGGCGAAATCTGCGCTGTTCTTTTTCCGTTTTGTTTTCTCATCAGGTTGTGGCATGTGGATCAGTTCAAAACCCTTCTCTGAAATATTGACAGCAAGATTGTTTGTCAAGGTGGCTGTCCAATTTCCGATCGCGAGTGCTGATGAGATATTGCCGATCTGCTTCGCATAATCCAACAACCCATCCACAAATAAGGAGTCTTTTGATGGGGTGACATTTTCAATATCCCACAATATGGCAACATTCTTTTTGGTAGTACGCAATATAATTTTTCCCAAAGATAGTTGGAAGTTGAAAAAAGGGCGGCGGTTCCTGAACCGACTCGATAGAATCGGGTTATTCAAAAAAACCATTTAGATGGAGGAACCTCAGTGAAGGAATCTTATCATTTTGTTGACAAAAGGACAAGCAAAAGATTAAGGAGTATTTACTAAAAAACCCCGGTATTTATTACCGATGGTGGAGCTTTTCAAGGGTTCCAGAGTGGTGATATACGAGCTGATTGCTGTTGTGGGGAGGGCCAGCATCGAAGCGGTACTCATGCTTTCTTCCCAGGTCATAGCAGGAGAAAAACAAACAGGGTGTGCAGGTGGAGAAATGGTAAGATGGCGCTTCGTTGGGCTGCAACGGCTTTTGCTTCTGCCGAGAAGAGCTTTAAACGGATTAGTGGTTATAGGGACCTTTGGATGCTAGAAGTAAGACTCGATGAAGATTTCATCTTTTGCAAAAAGGAAGGTGTAGCATAATATGGAAACACAAACCGTCACCCACTTTCAACTAAGTACGGGACATGCTTCTCAAATACGCCCTGATCATCGCCTCTGTAGGGAGCATCCTGGGGGCGGGCTGTCTTTTTATCGCTCTTCCCTGCCCGGGAGCATCGCCAGGCGAGCGGCGCCGCCCTCTTTTTTTGCCGCGATGTGACCGGGCGGCGCTTCATTAATATTCAACCGGGGAAAACAACCGGTTCTCCATAAACGCCGTCTCCACCATCCGGGAGGCATGGGCAATCAAAAACCGGTGATGATGCACCACGAGGATAAATTATTCCGTATCCTTGATACGACGCGACTCCCTACCGACCTCGGCCGTTTCCGGGATGTGATTTCTTCGGACGGCAAACCATCCGCACCCCATTGACGATACCGGATCCAGCGGCGATCTCCACGTTCCGAACCACCCGCTCTATACCCTCTGTTTTTCTATCTCGTCTATCATCTCCCGATGTCTCTTCGCGTCAATCGGGAAAAACGACATGATCGTGATTCCCAGGATGATGAAGCAGACCGGAAACAGCGTAAACAGGAGCCTGATGCCCAGGAGTGATTGATCCGTCTGGGGCTGGTTTGCCATGTATCCCACAAAATCCAGGACCCTCCCGACCAAAAATCCGGCCAGAGCGGCTCCCAGCTTGAAGACGAAAAAGAACACCCCATAGAGGATCCCCTCGTTTCGTATCCCCAGCTTCCACTCCGAGTATTCCACGGTATCGGGGATGATGGCCCAGGGCGACAGCCAGTTGGTGGAAAGCCCCATGCCCGCCACGGCAAGGCAGATAAACGTGAGGACGAGGCTCTTTTCCGCGAAAAAGAAGAGGACCACCAGCATCGCCCCCACCGTTCCCATGCCCAGGTTATAGGCGAGTTTCTTGCTGGCCTTTTTCCCGATAGATACAAACAGCGGAATGGAAAAAAGAGCGGGGATGAATATCCCCATGTTCGCAAAGGCGATGAGGTTTTCCGCCTTGAGGTTGTATTTGAAATAGTATGCAACCACAGCGGCCAGGGTGTTCATCGCCAGCATGTACATGAGCGTTCCCACAAGCAGGATCATAAACGGCCGATTCTTCACCACCGTCAGGACGTATTCGTAAGGCCGCATCTGTGTCCCGACATCGATCGTGACATCCGTCACCGTTTCCCGGGTTGCTCCGAATGCGATCAATGTGACCACCGTCAGTACGGCGCCGTAACACATTCCCAGGGTGCGAAATCCGGCGATCGGATCATCACCGCCGAAAAGACCGACCAGCGGCAGTGTGGCCCCGGCCGCCACCAGTGTCCCAACGATGCCAAAGGACATGCGATATCCGGTAATCACCGATCGCTCGTGGGAATCCCTCGTCATCGCCGCGGTGAGGGCTGCATAGGGAACGTTGACAACCGTTATCGTAGTGCAGAATAAAATATAGGTAAGAACTCCCCAGATGATCCGATATCTGGCTATCACCTCCTCACTCCCCCCGAACTGTGGTGAGTAAAACAGGAGCATGAAAGCGATACCCACGGGCAACGCTCCGAAAAGAAGATAGGGCCTTTTTTTCCCCCAGCGGCTTTTTGTCCTGTCCGAGATTGTTCCCATGAGGGGATCGCTCACCGCGTCCCAGGACTTGGACGCGAGAACGATGATCCCCGCCACCTTCGCCTCGATTCCGAACACGTCGGTAAAAAAATACAACAGGTAAAACAGCGTTGTGAGAAACGCCAGGTTCGCGCCGAAATCACCAATGCCGTATCCAAGCTTGGTGGAGAGGGGAATCCGTTCGTCTCCATGGACACCCGCTTTTCCGTTCATATCCATCATAGCCATATTTCTATCCTCCGCTTTACATCATTTCGGATTCGTTCGAACGGCATCTGCTCTACGTTTTTCTCAAAGCAGATTGAAATTGCTCATGGACTACACGTGCAGCTACACGTGTAAACTCTATTTACACTGTACCCTTAATTTCCAGAAATCGCAACAAAAAACAGTTCCCTAAAAAGCATATCCACCGGAAAGCACCTGTTACCCGGCCGATGACTATTTTTTCACAAAAACTGCGTTTCTCTCTTGACATTCAACACGTATGTTGTAGACTTTAGATGTGACACGTGCAGCTACACGTGTCGCTCAATCTTATTTGTAACTGTCCGTTTTCCGGCCTGTCTGCTTTGCCCGAAACAAGCTTCGGCATCGATACGGGCGCAGGCCGGAAAACGGGAGGGATCACATGACACGGGTCATCATCATCGGCTCCGGCATGGCCGGCATGACCGCCGCGGCCTTTCTGGCGAAGGACGGCGCGGACGTGACACTCTTCGAGCAGGCCGACCACACGGGAGGGGTCACCGCCACACTCCGCCGGGACGGCTTCAGGTGGGACCTGGGACCGATGGCTTTGGAGGGCATCGGGCCCGGAGAGCCGGCGGACCTGGTGATGGCGGAGCTGGGCTGTAACCGTCGGTACGATCTTGTCAGGGGGGATCGGGGGCTTGCGTTCCCGGACTTCCGCGTCTTCCGGCCCGACGAGTACCGGGGGAGGGACTGGAGAAAGGAGCGTCTGAAAGAGCTCTTCCCCCACGAGGCGGCTAACCTCGATCGATTCTATGCGTTTCTCGAGACCTCCATCGACCTGATCACGTGCGAGCGCCACTCGGCCGTGGCAGGACCCATCCGAAAGATCCCGCTGCTTCTCGGGATGCTCCTTCTCTGGCGGCGGATCAAGAAGTATGAGACATGGAATGCTCAAGAGCTTATGGCTGAATTCTTCACCGACGAGGTGCTGAAATCCTTCTTCATGATGATCCTCGCCGACATGACCATCCTTCCCGAGGAGTATCCCGCCCTGGGCATCCCCTTTTCCAACCAGGAGACCGCCTACGACCGGCGTATTCCCCCGAAGCGGGCGCTGGGTATCGGCCCGAGGAACATCACCTACCAGTTCGTCCGGGGAGGGTGCGGCGGGATTATCGAGGCGCTGGAGCGGGTCATCCTCGAGCATGGGGGCGTCATCCGGACGAACGCGGTCGTCACGAGGATACTCACGAAAAAGGACCGCGTCACCGGGGTCGTCCTGTCCGACGGCACCGAGCACCCGGCGGAGATGGTCCTCGCCAGCGGCGGCGCCCGGGAGTGTTTTTTTACGCTTCTCGGGAGAGACCGCCTGCCCGAGGACTATTCACGGAAAATAGACGACATCCCGCTGATGGAATCGGTCTTTATGGTGCACCTGGGCGTTGAAGGGGACATCACCGCACATCAGGATGTGCCCCTCAATTACTATTACGGCACCCACAACGTCACCGACGGCGTTATCAAGGTGCGGGACGGCGTCTATCATGAGGGAAAAGACGGATATATTATCTACATCCCCTCGCTCCACTCCCCGGAGATGGCGCCGGACGGCGCCCACGCCGTCACCGTCTATACCATCGCCCCGTACCGCATGAAGGAAGACTGGGACGAGGTCAAAGACGAGATGACACGAAAACTGGTGGCCGAGGCGGAATCGATCATCCCGAATCTTTCCGGGATGATAAAAACCTCGGTGACCATCACCCCGAAGGACTTCGGAAAGCTGGTGCATCTGGTCGATCACCACTCCTTCGGCGGCTACTGCCCCATGCTCAACAGAAGCGGCGCGCCGTCGGAGACACCCATCCGGGGGCTCCGTTTCATCGGAAGCCAGAGCGAGACCGGGCCGGGCGTCTGGACCCAGATCATCAGCGCCCGGAACGTCGTACGGCGGGCGAAAAAGGATATATAAGAACAGGTCTTTTATGGGATATCTCCTCGGCATAGATATCGGCACCAGCGGCTGTAAGGGGCTCCTGGTGGACCATGACGGGAGGGCGATCAAAGAGGCGGCTCGTGAATACGCCCCCGACACTCCCGCACCCGGGTGGAGCCAGCAGGACCCGGAGGATTGGTTTGTTGCGGCGATGGACGTCATCCGCGAGCTGACATCGGATTTTCCCTCCTCAGGGGCACCCGTCGACGCCGTCGGGCTGACCGGCCAGATGCGGGGCGTCACCCTCATCGGAAGAAATAAACTCCCGGTCCGCCCCGCCGTCCTGTGGAACGACTCCCGGTGCCACAAAGAGGTGGAGGAGATTACCGCCCGGCACGGAGAGTTGGTGCGGCGGGTCACCGGGAATCCCCTCAACACCATGTGCACCCTGCCGAAGCTCCTGTGGCTCATAAAACACGAGCCCGGGGCATGGGAGAGGGCAGAGACCTTCATCTACCCGAAGGACTACATTGCCCTCCGCCTGACCGATTCTGTGGCGACGGACGCCAGCGACGCGTCGGGAAGCTCGCTCTTCGACCATTTGACGGGGAGTTGGTCGGAAGAATTGCTGGAGCTTTTTTCCATACCGAAATCGAAGCTCCCGCGCATTCTCGTCTCCACCGATGTGACCGGACACGTCACGGCAGATATCGGGAGGGAGACGGGGCTCATTCCGGGAACGCCCGTCATCGTCGGCGGGAGCGACGCGGTGACGGAGATGCTCGCCTCGGGGGTGGTGGACCTGTCCTCTGCAAAGCTCCGCCTGGGCACCTCCGGGGCCGTCTCGACGATTGTCTCGGACCTTTCCGACATCCCCGAGGATTCGCCCGCCTATCTCTGGTCGTTCGTCGAGGAGGGGACGTGGATGCTGGACATCAACACCCGCTCGTGCGCCCAGTCCACCGTCTGGCTGAAAGATATCCTCTTCGATGACGCCTGCGACTCAACGATCGCGTTCGGTGAGATGGCGAAGATGGCCGAAACCGTGCCGGTGGGGGCGGACGGCCTCTTTTTTCATCCCTACCTGATGGGAGAGGACGCCCCCTACTGGGACCACCGCCTCACCGCCAGCTTCTTCGGCCTGAACGTCTCCCACACCCGGTCTCACCTCGTCCGGGCGGTGTACGAGGGCACCGCCTTCGCCCTCGCCGATGCGAAAGGCGCCCTGGGGGCGATCGGTGATTCATTCACGTCCTATCATCTCATCGGCGGCGGGATGAAAAACAGGGTCTGGACCGGCATCATCCTGGACGTCATGGGGGTGGATGGGGTCATTATCCCCAACGCCTCGGCGGCTCTGGGTGCGGCCCTCCTGGCCGGCGTCGGTATAGGTGTCTATTCGAGCGCCCGGGACGCCGCCCGACGATGTGTCACGGGGGGGGAGACGATTTCTTACGATAGAGAAATCCACGCACGGTACGCCGATCTCTTCGGTCGATACAGAGAGATAAAAGAGGCACTCGACTGTGCCTATGGGTCGGCATCGAACCGACGATAAACACGAGAATATTGGAGGAGGACATGACCTCACACAAACCCTTTCGGCTGGGAACCATCGGGGCGGGCGTCTTCGCGGAGGCCAACCTGTATCCCAGCCTTTCACTCCACTTCTTCGATGACGTCGATCGCGCCGCCGTCTGCGACCTGGACATCACCCGGGCCGAGCGGATGGCGGATAAATACGGATGGAAAAGGACATACACCAACTTTGAGCAAATGGTCGACTCGGAGAACCTGGACGGGGTGATCATTTGCCTCGGGGGAAAACACCACCCGGACGTGGCCTGCCGGGTGCTGGAGCGGGGGCTCCCGGTCTTCCTCGAAAAGCCCTCGTCCATCTACCCCGCCGATACCGAGCGAATCCTGGAGGCGTCGAAGCGGGCCGGAAAAATCGTCCAGGTGGGGCACCAGAAGCGCCACGGCCTGGCATACAACCGGGTCCGGGAGATCATCGGAGACAAAAAAACCTTCGGAAACATCATACAGATAGAGAGCAAGATGCACGGCTTCGACGTCTTTCCGACCTTCTATACCTGTATGCTGGAGTGGCAGTGCCACAACCTGGATGCGGTGATCTCCTTCGGGGGCGACATTGCCGAGGTGGACGCCGCCGCCCACCTCACCGGGCCGAACACGGGGGCGCTGGTGGCCATGCTGAAGTTCACAAGCAATGCTGTGGGCACGCTGGCATGGGGCACCTACGGGGGCCCCGGCCCCTTCGCCGAGCGCATCGAGGTTCTCTCCGACACCGGAAAGGGCGTGATCATCACCAACGCCCGGGAGGTGACCTATTACACCCCTGAGGCGGGGGAGATCTGGACCAGCGACTGGAACCCGATCAGCCCCAACCAGAGCCACGTCTTCAACGGCTACGTGGGGGAATACCGCCACTTCATCGACTGCGCAAGAGAAAACAGGGAACCCACACCCTCCATCCGTGATGAGGCGCGGACCATGAGCGTGCTCGCACAGATAGCCGAAAAGGGGGGCATCCCCATCGAATGGGGACCGGTTTCAAGCATGCTGTAATGCTTTATCAACACACTTCACACATCACGAGGAGTCACGTGCACCATGAGCGGCACAACCTTTTATCACGAAATGATTAAATATGAGCTTGAGCGGCTTCTGGCAGAAGAACGCGTCATCACAGACGAGGCCGAGATCGAGGCCCAGTCCCTGGACGTCTGGTGGGTGACCAGGTTCTGGAAATTCACCGAGTTCGAATTCCCGAAGCCCTTCGCCATCGTCTTTCCCGAGACGACCGAGGAGGTGGCGGCCGTCGTCAGGCTCTGTAACGATTACAAGATCCCGGTCATCCCCCGGGGCGGCGGCGCCGGCGACGGCGGCGGGGCCTCGGCCTTGACCGGCGGGATCGTTGTGGATACAAAGCGGATGGATAACATCATCTCCATAAACGAGCGATCCCTCACCGTCACCGTCCAGCCGGGCATCCTTCAGAAGCATCTGGAAGAGCGCTTGAACCGCCGGGGTTACACCATGAACCACTTCCCGGCGTCGTTCACCACCTCGACACTGGGGGGATTCATCAGCACCAACGGCACGGGGGTACTCTCTTCCAAGTACGGGAAGCTCTCCGACATGACCCATCGTCTCGAGGTGGTCCTCCCCACTGGACGGATCTTCAAGAGCCTCCCCGTTCGTCTTCACTCCACCGGCCCCGACTACTCGCGGCTCTTCCTCGGGGCCGAGGGGACCTTCGGGATCGTCACAGAGGCGGTCTGCAAAATTCACCCCCTCCCCCAGAAGCGTATCTTCTGGGGATTTCTCCTGCCGAACCTAAAGGACGGCATCGAGGCGGGCAGAAAGATCATGGTCAACGGCGTTGATCCCTGTCTGATGCGCCTGTACGACGAGAAAGACACCCGGCACATCATGAAAAAGCAGTTCGGTGTGGAGGAGGAGGGCTGCGTGATGCTCATCGGCTTCGACGGGATGACGTCCATCGTGGACGCCCAGATGACCGAGGCGACCGGCATCCTGCTCACGTCGGGCGCCCGGGACCTGGGGGAGGAGCCGGGGAAGAACTGGTGGGAGGGACGCTACAAGTCCTACTATCCCCCAAACGACTACATCGCCTATCCCTGGATGACCGCGGTCACCGATACCGTGGCCCCCTATGAGGATATCGAGACCATCTATGATGAGATGAAACGGAGCGTCGAGAATGATTTCGCCGAGTGGAACGCGGAATTTCACGCGCACTTCTCCCACTGGTACGACTGGGGAACGAGCTTCTACCCCACGTTTCTCATCAAGGAGTTCCCCGACGATCCCAAAGACGCCATGAGGCTCTACAACAGGATCATGGACGCGGCGGTGAGGGCGTCGGTGGAGAACAACGGCGTGGTCAACGAGCATCACGGCATCGGCCTTCGCTGCGGCAGGATGATGCGCGACATCTACGGCGACGGCTACGAGATCGCCCGCGCCGTCAAGCGGGCGCTGGACCCGAACAACATCATGAACCCCGGAAAACTCGGCCTGGGAGAATAGAGATGGATACCGAACAGATAAAAGAGACCATACAGAGCTGCAAACACTGTTTCATGTGCCGGCACGCGTGCCCCACCTTCCTGGCCACGAAGCTCGACTCCCACACCCCGAGGGGGTACGCCCTCCTCCGGGCGGAGATCGACGCGAAGAAGCTCTCCTGGACGAAGGCGATCGTCGACCGCTTCTACCAGTGCAGCCAGTGCGGCCTGTGCCGGGAGGATTGCGCCTATCACTGGCGGGAGGACGAGCTGGTCCGCCAGGCGAGGGAGGAAATAATACAAGCAAACGCCGTGCCCGACCGGGTGAAAGAAGCGGCCGATGAGCTCATCTCCCGTGACGAGGCCGGCGCAGAAAACATAAAGAACCTTTCGATACAAAAGGACGTCGTCGGGAAGAAGCACCCCGATATCCTCTTTCTCACAGGCGCAGCCGCCAGGATAGAGACCACGGAGGTGCTGGAGTCGGCGGCCGTCCTGATGACGGCCGCGGGAAGCGACTGGGGAATCCTCGAGCGGGAGCCGTCGGCGATCGCGGGGCTCTTCGAGCTGGGCTACGTGGAGCAGGCGCGGGCAGAGGCGAAACGCCTCATCGATGCGGTCACGACGGTCGCACCGAAGAGAATCGTCATTGGCTGCGCCCACCAGTACCGGGCGATGACAGACTACCTCCCCCGGATGGGAGTCTCGATGCCGGAAAAGATCGAAATACGTCACTTCACCGAGTATCTGGATCGCGCGATCACCGCCGGGGATTTGAATGTAAAAAAGGTCGACGATACATCTTTGGTCGGGTATCATGATCCCTGCCACCTGGGGAGAAATGCCGGCATCCTGGACGCCCCCAGAAGGGTTATCGAGGCGGCGACGGGTGCTCCTCCCATCGAGCTCTTTCACAGCAAAAAGATGGCCGAATGCTGCGGTGCGGGCGCCGGGATGTTTCTGACGGACCCGGACATTGCGGAACTGGTCGCGGCGCATCGTTTGTCCGGCGCCATATCCGACGGCGTCGAAACGCTCATCACCGCATGTCCCAACTGCACGGTATCCTTCCGCCGGGCGGCGAAGGCGAAGGATCTTACGATCACCGTCACGGATATCGGGGCATTTCTTGCGGAAAGGATATAGACGTCTCATGAAGCAGGCATACCTTCCGAAACCGGATACGATTTTGTACCGCGACGTCGAGACGCCGACGCCCGGTGCGGATGAGGTCCTTATCAGGGTGTCCCGGATCGGCATCTGCGGCTCGGACCTCCACGTGTTCAAGGGAAAGCATCCCCTGGTGGAGTTTCCCCTGGTGCAGGGGCACGAGTTTTCCGGCTTCGTCGAAGAGGTCGGCAAAGACGTCTCGGGCCTCGCACCGAACGACCTGGTCACGGTACAGCCCGCGGTTGGGTGCGGGGTGTGCGACCGCTGCCGGGAGGGATTCATCGCCCGGTGCGACGATCTGCTGTTCATCGGAGGAGCGCTCCCCGGCGCGGGGAGCGAGTACCTGTCGGTTCCCGCACGGCATGTCGTCAGGATGCCGGAGGGTATCAGTCCCGACCAGGCGGCCATGACGGAGCCGCTGGCCGTCGCGGTCCACGGCGTAGGCCACCCCCCCTCCCTGACAGATCAAGACGTGCTGATCGTGGGCGGCGGCACCATCGGCAACCTCATCGCCCAGGCGGCGCGCCTGTTCGGGCCGCGGCGCCTCGTCGTCGCCGAGCGCGTGGCGTTTCGAAGGAAAATCCTTGAGGATCTCTCCATCGACGTCATCGAGCCGCGATCGTCGTCCCCCATCGAGGAGCAGGTAAAAGGCCTCTTCGAGAGGTGCCCGGACGTCTCCTTCGAGTGCGCCGGGACCGCGTCGGCCCTCAACGCGTGCATCCGGGCGACCCGCCGCGGCGGAGACGTGGTGGTGCTGGGGGTATACGGGGACGATCCGACAACGGAGATGGTCCTGGTCCAGGACAAGGAGCTGACCCTCACCGGCTCCCTCATGTATACCTGGGACGATTTTTACGGGGCTGTCGATCTGATGGAAAAAAGGAGGGTGTCCCTCGAGCCGCTGATCACCCACCACGTCCCTTTCGATAACTGGATCGAGGGATATCGACTTCTCATGCGGCATACGGACGAAACACTGAAAGTCATCGTTGATTTGTGATACAATGCGGCAAAACGGTTGAAGGCCGTGTATCGCACTTTTTTCTTATATAG
Source organism: Candidatus Zymogenaceae bacterium (assembly GCA_016931225.1). NCBI lineage: Bacteria > Deltaproteobacteria > Candidatus Zymogeniales > Candidatus Zymogenaceae > Candidatus Zymogenaceae bacterium. Next base: position 12,665 of record JAFGFE010000018.1, on the reverse strand, counting down.
AGAGATATGATTCATGGACAGGAAATCGGCACAGGCAAAACGTCCCTCAAGCGTGGATGTGGCGCGTCTTGCGGGCGTATCCCGGGCCACCGTATCCGCCTATATCAACGGCACACGCTACGTATCTCCCGAGCTGGGGCAGAAAATCGAGCGGGCCATCACGGAGCTGAACTACACCCCCGATCCCCTGGCCCGGGCCCTCAAGATGAAGGACGCCAAGACCATCGGTCTTGTCATCCCGGTCATGAGTCGATTCTATACGCCGATCATGCAGGCGGTCAACGAGATCGCCCATCAGAATCAATACGGCTTTCTTCTCTGCTCCAGCGAAGAAGACCCGGCCCGGGAGCGGGAGGTGCTGGATATCTTTCAGGCAAAGCGCATCAGCGGCATTCTCCTTGTGCCCTGTTCGTTGGACAACCTCGATTTTCTCCGTTCCATCACGTCCCGGGGCACACCCATCGTGCAGATAAACAGAAAAATCACAGGCTTGGATACCGACTCCATTATTTCTGACAACTTCAACGCGGCCCACACCGCCACCAAGCACCTGATCGAAAAGGGGCGGCGGCATCTCGTGCTTTTGGGGTTCGACCGCCGAACGCTCTCGGCGAACCAGAAAAAATCGGGCTTCGAGGCGGCCCTCTCCGACGCGGGCCTTACGGACGCCGCCATCATCCCGGTTAAAGATCACGACAGGGCGGACATCGCCCGGGCGTTTCGCGAATTTCTGGACTCAAACTTTCCCATGGACGGGCTCATCTGCTCGACCCAGGGGAAAACCTCCGTGGCCCTCGATATCCTGAAGGAGCGGGGCATTTCGATACCGGATGACGTGTCGGTGATCGGCTTCGACGACACCCCCTGGTCGGCCCTGCTTTTTCCTCCACTGACAGTGGTGTCCGAGAACACCCACCGGATGGGGGAGAGCGCCGCAACCCTCCTGATGGAGCGTATGGAGGGTGCAAAAACGGGACCGCCGGAAAATATTGTCCTGGAAGATGATTTCATCATCCGGGCATCCACCTGATCCGATGTCCCCACTCCTATTCATTTTCAACGGCGGATGACGGCACCGCACAGGACAGACCAGCATGAAAGAAGATATGAAAAACCTTGTTATTGAGATCGCCCGACTGATATGGGATAAACGGCTCTCCGACATCGCCGGCGGCAACATCAGCGTCCGGCGGGAAAATATCGTCTGCATCACCCCCCGTCTTATGGGATACCGCCTGCGCTGGCAGACCACAAAGGACGACCTTTCCATCGTGGACCTCAACGGCACCGTCCTGGAGGGCCCCGAGGACATCACCCGGGAAGGGGCCATGCACCTGGGGCTTTATCGGGAGTTCAATGATGCCGGCGCGATCATTCACGCCCATCCCTACTGGACGAACGTATTCGTGGCGAAATCCCGACCCATCATCCCGACGCTCCAGGCGACCGAGAAGTTTGGGACCATCGACTGCATCCCGGAGACCCCCGGCTACAGCCCGGAGCTCGCCGTGAATGTCATCTCCCACTTCATCTCGAAACGGAATCAGTGGGAAAAGACCGCCCTCGAAGTCATCCTCCCTCGCCACGGCATCGTGGCGATGGGAAGGGACATGAACGCATGCTTCGATATCGTGGACCGGGTGGAGTCGGAATGCCGCTGCCAGATTCTCGGGAAGCTCCTGGATATGTAGGCGAGAAATGATCCTCACCGTCACCCTCAATCCCGCCGTGGACTTCACCGTCTTCGGCGGGCCGTTTGCGCATCACACCACCAACCGGGGGGTAGATCAGCCTCCCGATCCAGGCGGCAAGGGAAACAACGTCGCCCGAGTCGCACGTTTTCTAGGGGCCGATGTGCTCGCCACCGGTTTCTTGGGCGGTTTTACCGGTGATTTTATCCGGGAGCGATTGATCGATTCCGGCATCGAGTGCGCCTTTTATCCCGTAGACATGCTTACCCGCATCACCGTGGCGTATATTGAAGAGAAGACGGGAAGAGAGACGAAGATCGTCCCATCGGGGCCCGCAATCGACAGAAACACCCTGAATGAGTTCGGATCGTTCTTCGCGGAGCTCCTCACGATCAAGAGGCCTTCCCTGGTGGTCCTCTCCGGCTCCCTCCCGAGCGACGCGCCGGATGACTATTACGGTCGCCTCATCGACAGCGCCCACGAAGAGAACATCCCGGTCATCCTGGACACCAGCGGCGCGGCCCTTGTCGCATCGTTGAAATTTCATCCAGAGGTCATCAAGCCGAACCGGGACGAGGCGGCCGCCCTGACGGGGGAAACGACGGATAAGTACATTATCCGTAAGTTGAAAAAAATCACGGATATGGTGTCGGTCGTCGCCCTGAGCCTCGGGAGCGACGGAGCGACCTTCATCACCCGGACCAAAATCGTCTCCATCACGCCTCCTTCAGGACCCGCCGTCAACCCGGTGGGCGCCGGGGACGCCTTCGTGGCGGGTCTCGCCGCATCCTTCGATGTCACAAAGAGGTGGGACCGCACCACGTTCGTCCGGGCCGTTGCCGCGGGAACCTTGTGCGCCAGCTCGCGAGAGATCCTCTGGGACGATACTAACCTTGAAGATATCATCGAACATGCAATCATAACGGAACAATAAAAAAGAGGACAGGATGAATGCACCGACACATGTCGTACTGGTTCTCGATTGCGGGGCGACCAATGTCCGGGCCATCACCGTCGACGCCCGGGGAAACATCCTCCACTCCTCATATAAAGACAACCGGTCGGTGCGCCAGTTTCCGGACAGAGCTTGGTTGATCTGGGATTTCGAAGCGATCTGGGAAAAGCTCGTCCAATGCGCCAGGGAGGTAATCGCCCGAGTGGGGAAAAAGAGCGTCGCGGCGGTCGTCGTCACCACCTTTGGGGACGACGGGGCGCCGGTGGACGTGGACGGCAATCTTCTCTACCCGATCATCTCCTGGCAGTGCCCCCGCACCGTACCCGTCGCCGAACGCATCGACGACTACATACCCTTTATCGACCTCTTTTCGATCAGCGGCGAACAGGTGATGCGCCAGCACACGATCATGCGCCTTCTCTGGTTTTGGGAGAATAATCCCGACATCATTGAAAACGCCCATGCCTACCTAATGACGCCGGGTCTGATAAACCATAAACTCACCGGACGCATGGTGAACGATCCAACCACGGCGGACTGCACCATGCTCATCGATATCAGGAAAAGAATATTTTCAACGGATCTCCTGGGCCGCCTGGGATTTGTGCCCTCGTTTTTCGGTGAGATGGTGGAGCCGGGAGAGATCATCGGCCCGCTAACGAAGGATGCCGCCTCCCTTTTGGGGTTGGCGCCCAATGTGCCGGTGGTCGCCGCGGGGCACGACACGCAGTTCGCCGTATGCGGCTCGGGGTGCCGTCCCAATGATGCGGTGCTCAGCTCCGGTACCTGGGAGATACTCTTTCTGAGGCACCACCGACCAATCACCACGGACGCCGCCCGGGAAGCGGGGCTGAAAAACGAGTGTGACGCGATCTGCGGCCTCTTCAACGTGGGACAGCAGTGGATCGCCTCCGGCGCTTTGGAATGGACCTCACGCCTCTTCTTTCGGGATTGTATATCGGACCCGGAGAGATACGCAAAGATGATCGACGAGGCGAGGAACCATCCTCCCGGCTCCGGGGGCGTCTTCGTTGAGCCGTCGTTCCTCCAGGGCACCGGCGTGACCGGACATCACAACACCGCGGGGACCATCCTCGGCCTTACCCTCCATACCGAGAGGGGACAGATCTACCGGGCCTTCCTGGAGGGACTCTCGTTCCACCTGCGGATGGCCATGAATCTCCTGTCGAAGCACACGGATGTATTCCCGGGCATGCTGACGCTGGTGGGGGGAGGGGCTAAAAACGACCTCTGGAACCGTATCAGGGCCGACGTCCTGAACATGCCGATCCGTCTGACCAGGCAGCGGGAGAATACCGTCGTGGGGGCGGCCGTATTCGGATTCATCGGCGCCGGGATATATAAAAACTTCGATGAGGCTCATAATGCAATCGATTTCTTCACGGACATCATAGAGCCGTCACAGGAAAGAACTATTTACGACGAACTCTTCGATCGGTTTTTGACAATCGGGCCCGACCTTTCGGATTTCTACCGCCGCTGAATCTTATGCCTCCCGACCCTTCGGCCATATGCCGGATATTCGCACTCGTCTGCTCGTATTTTGTATCGTCGAAACACCCGTGTTATACTCTATCATATTTGTTGTTTTTTTACGTCTCCCGGGCTATACTGTGTTCCTGTTGTATTCTCACGATACACATGCTCATTTGTCCAGCTTGAAACTTCCTACGACTTCTCGATATCAGATCCACGACGACTCATCGTTCAACCCCTCAAAAAAGGACGATATATGGAAGACTATCGCATGGAGTTGACTCGGGAAGAGCGGGATATCCTCGCCGGATCGAGCGGACCGGTAGTGCAGAAGGTGCTTCGATCGGTCGTCCTGTACGGCGAGGCCTTCGACGCGACGCGCCTGATTCCCATTTCCGGGCGGCCGCATCTCGCCATGTCCTTCGGCGCCTCAATACTGAAATCATACTACGGCCTGCTCGATGCGCTGATCGACGAGAGTCTGGAAACACTCCGTCCCTTCACCACCAATCCCAGAACCTACGACCCTCACACAACGCCGTCGTCTTTTTTTGAAAACCTCCTGTTTCGATACATCTACGGCGCACAGAAAAACCTCGAGCGCCAGCTTGACAGCCTGGGGCTGATCGATTCCCGCTCGTATTCGTGCACCTCTTACCTCCCTGAAGTAGGCAACACCCCCTCCTTTGGCGATATTCTGGCGTGGTCGGAATCCTCGGCGGTGGTCTTTGTCAATTCGGTAATCGGCGCCCGAACAAACAGAAACTCCACGGGCATAGACATCCTCATGAACATCATCAACCGCGCCCCCCTGTTCGGCCTTCTGAACGACGATGGCCGCCGGGCGGACTGGCTGGTCGAGATCAAAACCGACACGCTTCCGAATCCCCAGCTTCTCGGCTCCGCCGTGGGCATGAAGGTGATGGAGGATGTGCCGTATATCGGCGGTTTGGAAGCGCTCCTCAAAGGGAAGAGCGACGCCTTCATACGGGATTACCTGAAGGACTTCGGCGCCGCGACGGCATCAAACGGGGCGGTGGGGCTCTTTCACATTGAACACATCACCCCCGAAGCGAAAACGCACGGCGATTCCCTTCTGAGGCTCAACCACCACACGTATGTGATCACGGACGAGGAGCTTTCACGCATCAGGAACGGATATAAGATCTTGTGGAAACGACCTGATCTCAAGCCGAAACGCTGTTTCATCGGATGCCCGCATCTGTCCCTGGAGCAGGTGGCGGACTGGGCCGCCGCAATCACTCAACGCCTCGACTCCATCGGGAAGACCCGGGTTTCCATGCCGGTGGTGCTCACGGCGGCACCGGAGATCATGCGGATCTTTCGAGAAAAAAACGAGACGGCGTCACGCCTCGAACGGGCCGGTGTGTACCTGTCGTCCGTCTGCCCCGTGGCGTTCATGAGCAATCCCATTTCGTCGAAGATCCCTGTGATAACCAACTCAAACAAACTCAGGACCTACACGACCGCACGATTTTATCCCGACGACGAAACCCTTGCGATGATATGCGGATAATACGAGAGAGGTACCAATGAAAAAGGAATTTACCGGAAGAGCGCTCCTGCCTGGAGATATTTCGGGCCACGCCGTGGTATCGAGACAGGGGTTCAACAGCCTCGCGTCCTATATAAAGAGCGCCCTGAGAAAGTCGAAACAGGCGATCTGCTCCGATCAGGACAACCCGGACCTCTTCAAAAAAGACCTCACCGATAAAATCATCTGTCTTCCGAAGACCATCGGTTCCACCACCGGCGGCCTGGTGCTCATGACCGCCGTGGACCTCGGCCTGGCCCCCCGGGCCATGCTTTTTTCCCAGGAGATCGATTCTCTTGCGGCGGCCGGGGTGATACTGTCCGATATCTGGAGCGGACATCGAATCGTCACGGTCGATCGCCTCGGCGAAGAATTCCTGGATTACGTCACGGACGGAGCGTCACTCACCGTCACAATGGACGGCGTCGTAACGGTTATCCGGGATTGATCGGACACACTATACTTTTAGTAAAAACCTCTGTTCTACACTCCCGATCCACCCCCTTATGTGTCACTCCGTCATTATGTCGCTCCACGCACACTCGGTGTGGTAAAAACATGCCCGCGCGCCTATTTTGTTGACAAATTATATATTAGTATGCTAAATTTTAGCATAATTATATACTATTGTTTTCTTCGATCGATGCCTCTCTTCCCCAAGAAAAGGTATCTCCCCCGCATTCGGGGAAATCCCACCCTGTTGTTTCTGCTCGGTGCGTGTCTCTGTGTGTATCCGACGTTCGCCGTTTCAGCTGATTCCCCTTTTTCATCTTCCGGTTTTTCTTTCAAATCATCGTATCACCCCGGCATTCCTACTCCCCTCTTGACGGCTCAGGCGGATAACACCGAGTGGAACAGCACCAAAGACCTGGGATGGAACAGCACGAGGGAGCTCGACACCCCTGAGACATCCGAGCCGCCGACGAAGAAACCTGAAATCAATGAAAATGATTACCTCCTTCAGGATAATGCGGGAGGAATCGGCTCGGGTGGGGAAACCGTCTCCGACGTGTTGGAGGAATCCCTGGATGTTGATTATACCGTCAGGTCCTATTACGAACATGTGTATGGAAACACGGACTATTCGTCTCTGGACGTCGATCCCGGGACCCAGGAGGAACTGCACTACTACGAGTCTCTGGAGGCATATTTCACCCGGAGACTGATGGAGAATATGATCCTTGAGGCCTATGGATTTGGACAGCATACCGACGACTCAATCATAACGGACGACACGCAATGGAACATCATCGATTGGAACCTGACGCTGTACGGTGACCACTATGAGATGGCCGGTGGAGACATCAGCGAATACTTCACAAAGTATACGTTCAACAACATATTCCTGGGCGGCAAGGCGTGGGTGGAGCCGATCGATTCCCTCGCATTCATGGCCCTCGCGGGGAGAAACCGCGTTCCCTTCGACGATACCTACGAGCACTGGTTCGGCGGCGGGCGGGTGGAGTTCTCACCCCTTTCAACCATCCTCTTCGGAGGTACGTTCGTCCATACCGAAGTCACCGACCTCTACACATCCTCGACCTACGGCGACTACGAAAACCAGGTCTACTCCTTCGATACCCGGATGAAATTCCTGGACAACTCCCTGATTATCACGGGCGAGCAGGCATACTCCGTTTTCTATCCGGACAGACGAGATCCCGGAGAGGGAAACCGCTTCCTGACGGAAGAATACCGGCGGGAAGGCCTGGCGTCCCGGCTGGAACTGGACTACAGGCCCATACGGGAGCTGAAACTGTCATTTGATTACGAGCGCGTCGAGCCGACATTCGAAACCATCATGGGAAGCGCCTCCGAGGATCGACAGTCATTCAAGGGGAGCGTTTCGTATCGGCCGAGCAGTTCGTGGGATCTCTATACCGCATATAAAGTCATCCACGACAAGCTCAACAGCGACTCACCCGACACCTACCGCACCTTCGATCACTACTGGGAAAACGAGGTGTCGGTTCGCCCGTTCATCGATTCGGGAGGATATTTCCAGCGTCTTCGCCTGAAGCTTGGATACGACTACGCCACCGCTTACTCCGACGATCTCCCGAAAAGCGTCAACGAAGACGAACACAGCTTTCTCATCGGGATATCCAATTCCCATTATCATATGCGATATTCGGTGGATTACGGTTTGATCCTTGATGACGACCGGACCCATGACAGCGCCGATTCCCTGACAAGCAACCTGAGGGCCACCTGGGGATATTTCTTTGAAACCGGGGATGTCAGTTGGGACATGTGGCTTGCATATCGCTTCACACACGAGCGCATATACGAGACGAACCCGGACGGATCCGAAACTCAGGTTACCTGGGGACCGTCCGCGGGAATTTCCGTGGCGTACGAGCCCTGGGGAACGGACCTTTCCGCATCATACTACGGCAGCTTCGGTACACGGTATGACAACCGTGGACAGACCCTCTTTGAAACACGGCGAAACACCACCGAGGTAACCCTCACCCAGATGATCTATGAATGGAATTTTTTCTCCTCCAGCATGGGTCTCACGTATAGAAACAACGATTTCTGGAGCCGCGATCCCTCAGAGCGATACGGCGAAAATGTCTATCTCATGGAATTTTCCGTCCATTTCTGATTGATTCTGTGCGATTCGCCAGAAGAGAATTATCATATATCCTCTTTTCAAATCACCGATCTTTTCGTACAATAGAAAAAGTAGTATCGTATGCCCTTTACACAAAATGTTCTGTATACCGTTTACGATAATCCTTTCTTATTGATTTCCCAGGGAGAGACATTATGACACATCGACTCTCATACGCTATCGGGTGTGTCCTGATACTGGCGCTCATTGCAACAACGGGGATTCCCCGGGTCATGGCCCAGAAGGCACGTGATGATACCGCCGTTGTAACGTCCGTCGAGGGATTCGTCGACGTACTCTATCACGGAAGCTCGGACTGGATACCGTTGAAAACGGGCGATGTGTTACACGCCGGAGATCAAATCGAAACGGACGCCGAGGGATACGTTCAAATCTTGTTCGCCGAAGATAGTATCCTGAAGATCGGTCCGGACAGCCTCGTCGCCATTAAGTCCCTCGGGACCGTTGAGGTCACGAAGGTACACCTCAGCACCTTCGAGCTGATCCGCGGGAAAATTCGCACCTTCGTCAATCCGCCTTCGGAAGGGAAGGCCGAACTCATCATCGAGACGGAAAACGCTTCATGCGGCGTCCGGGGAACCGATTTCGGCGAGTCCTACGATCCCGACCTGAGTCGAACCTTTATCATGACCGTCAGCGGATGCGTTGAGGTATCGCATCGTGAGCTTGTTGGGATGGCGCCGTATAAAGTATGCACCGGACGTTCCATCTTTCTGCGCTCGGGTGTGGTCCCGTCGGGTCCCGAGGATACCGAAAAAGGCGTCGCCGAGGATTTTCTCAAAGACATGCAGTTCGACGACGGGGCGGGCGCGGGAGGAGACGCCGAGCCGCCCGTCGTGACGTCCGTTTTTATAAACCGTATCATAAACCTGGATGATATCGAACGCACCCTCACCCTCACGGACGACGACATGACCCGATCAGGCACCGTTCTCATTACCGGAACAACGAACGACGAAGCATCCCCCATATCCGGCGTTGAGGTGTCCCTCGACGGAGGCATGACCTGGGAAGACACCGTCGGCACGGAAAGCTGGTCATATGAATTCCAGCCGAGGGAATATATTGATTACGAGCTCACCGTTCGGGCCACAAACACGGCGGGGGTTGTCTCGGACTATCGGGACACCGGCCCCTGGATGATCACCTATACACCGCTCAATTATCGGGAAGTGGCGGAGCGTTTTCTGGAAACCCTGTTTCGCTCCGTCAAGAACGGAAACACGTACGACGCACAGGACCTCATCTCCCGGGACTACGACGGCTCCGCCGGGGGGTATTACTCTCGGGAAGAGCTTGTTCGAGACTCCATTGACTCATACATCGACACCGGAAGGAACACGCTGCTCTCGGTCACCTACTCCATAAAACAGGTGGACTCCCTGGGCGACGACATCATTTTCACCGCTCATTGGACGACGAACGAGGCGGGGACGACCAACACAGGCACAACCAAATGGTGGCTTTCCAAAACCGACGAGTACCGCCTTATTCACACCGAGGGAGACTGGTTCGACACCGGTTATGCCGAGATCGAGCCGGACCTTGAGATGTATGTGGATACAATTCCCGCAGCTCCACCCTGCAACAAAGTAGTGGTCGTTCTGATGACAGTTCCGGACATACCGCCTTCGATCAATTCCATCACCGTCACCATCAGCACGGATTGTGATACCTTTCCCCGCACTCTGACCCGCAGCTACTATCAAGCGAAGACCGGGGAGGAGTACGGATTCGGCGGTGAGTTCGTTGTCGAGGAGGTCACCAGTTGTCTCGCCGTGCCGTTCTGCGCGGGCAGCTTTCGATATAGACTGTCTCCAGATAACTGGATCAACGTCACCTACTCCGACTACGGTTACTTCTTTGATCAGGAAATCGGAATTTTCCCCTAACCCCTCGTTAAAAAGACGGAAAATCCAAACAAACACGAGGCGAATGTCTTCTGCGGCATTCGCCTCGTTCACGTGATCAATCCCGTTCCATATCCATTCCAGAGAGCCCTTCCCGATTTTCTTCGGCACAGAACTGCGGCGGACAAGAAGACGATACTCCCGGCGTCGAGACCGCTCTCGGTTTCAATCGGCCCCCCAGGAGACGAATCCGCATTGTGTATATAAAATCACCCGGCATTCAGCCCGACCGAAGCTGAATACCATTATCGGCACAGATTTTTCTTTTTTATTTCACATGAATAATGAACTCACAAATTTAAACAAAAATGCTATAATAAACGGGTAGTACACAATCCTGAGTCACTCAAAAATACTAATTTAGATCATATCCATGGAGGAATGAAATGAAATCGATGAAATGGATACCGCTCTTGTTGTTTGTGTTGGTCCTGGTTTTCGCCGCCAACGCATATCCCCAGGAAGGCACAACTTTCGATGTCATCATCACAAAAGTACGTTTGGCGGCACGGGTATTGGAGGAAAAGGGACCTGCCGGTCTAAGTGAATTTAATAATCCGGCGGGACCATGGGTCTGGGCGGATACCTACATTTTCGTCTACGACTGTGACGAGGGGATTATCGCAGCCCATCCGAATAATCAACTGATCGGCGTAAAGCTGAATACGTTGATCGACGTGCATGGAACATACCTGGGACTTGACCTGTGTAACGCCGCCAAGCGGGAGAAGGGTGGTTTTACCGAATACTGGTGGGAGAAATTGGGAGAAGCGGAACCGAGTCGAAAGATATCATACATCTACCAGGTCCCGGGGCAGCCGTACCAGGTGGGAGCCGGTATTTATGAGCCGGACCTCTCCCTCTCCGAACTCGAATCTATGCTCGACCGTACCGGAACATCGGGAACTACGGAAACCCCGGAGGCTCCGGAAACTCCAGAGACCCCGGAGTCAACAACCGAAAAATAGTAAAGGGAGGTTGAAAATTTCATCCGTCCGCCTCTATTATGCTTTGATATCGAGCTGATTGCGTTTCTGTACCTCCTCCTCACATACGAATAAAGCACCACGGTAACAGCCCGACCCGGAATTCCGGGTCGGGCTGTTTGAATCGCCTTGATTTATCCGATGCACCCCGAAAAAAGGGTTTTACTGTCTCGTAAAACCCCAAAATCAATAGCAAATTGGTGCCGGAGGTGGGAATCGAACCCACACGGACGCGAGGTCCGGGGGATTTTGAGTCCCCTGCGTCTACCAATTTCACCACTCCGGCACGAAGGTTATTATAGGTGGAAATGTCTCGGGATGTCAAGATATTTGAAAAAGAAACCCGATAATTCGGACAAATTTATTGACATAGAAAAAAAGGTGTGATATAAAAATTAATTATTTTCATAATAACAATCAAAAGAACACGGGGCTGTAGCTCAGCTGGGAGAGCGCATGACTGGCAGTCATGAGGTCGACGGTTCGATCCCGTTCAGCTCCACCAAATTTTTCAAGGGTTGCGATTTTTTCGCGGCCCTTTTTTTATGGGGTGTTATATATAGTCATGTGGTTTTAATATGTCAAGTATGTTAGCCCGTTTTGATGATCCATAGGAGAGGCTCACCTCCCTTATCAAACGAAAGAGGGAAGAGGGAGGGCCGTCCGCTCAAACCTCAATACGGTATCCAGGGATATCGTGAAGATCATCGGAAACGGCGCACTGGATATGGATATCCATCCCCGCACCCTCAGACATTTGTTTGCGATCCATTTCCTAAAATAGCACCGGCAACCGAGCGAATCTGAAACAGCTTCCGGGAGACTCAACCATAGAGGGTACGGAGCAGTGTCAAAAGTATATCGTTGATGATATGAGGAAGGAGTATCTCGAGGCGTTTCGGTGGTAAAAAAATTCCAGACGGAATGAAGCACGGCCAATTTGGAGATTTAATTGTTGATCGTTATGAAATAGTTTTGTAGTATATCGAACTAAAAGAGAGTCAGATATAAAAGCCAAACTAACGGCGAATGCGGATTGTCAGATATAATGCAACAGAATCCCATTTTTTTATGGAAAGAGGCAGGCATAGTCATAAAATGATATTATAAGTCCTTGGGGAAGCGCTATGAAACAAAGCAATAAAACAAAGCTCGGTCTTATTGGTGCGGGAAATATCTGTCGAGTGGGCCATGGTCCAGCCATCACGGCGGACGGGAGGGCCTATATCGCCGCAATCAGTGATCCAGACCCGCACAACAGAGATATCTTCGCAAAAAAGTATAGGGTAAGCGGAGTTTATGAGGATCACCGCGCCATGCTTGAACATGAAGATCTCGATGCCGTTGTCATATCGTCGCCCCCATGGCTTCACGCGCGTCATGTTGAAGACAGCGCCGAAAAAGGTCTTCCTATCCTGTGCGAAAAACCG